>JBEAPC010000149.1:0-2506 GCA_041164585.1 Bacteroidota bacterium | reverse complement strand
TGGCACATCCCATGGGACCTTTACAATTAGCCGATTTTATTGGACTTGATGTTTGCTTAAGTATTTTAAACACCCTATACCATGGTTATGGCAATCCCAAATATGCTCCCTGCCCATTACTAGTGAATATGGTTGCTGCGGGAAAACTAGGGGTAAAAACTGGAGAAGGATTTTACCAACATATGGCAGGCAGCAAAGACTTAATTGTTAGTCCAAGATTCAAACAATAACATGTTCCTTTTATCTAAGATCTTCTTTTTATTTCTGGCACCATTTGTCTGGTTAATGATTTTATTGGCCTGGTATTTTATTGCTAAAAAACCCAGTAGCAAAAGAAGGATCAAAATTGCAGCTATTGGTATAGCCCTAGTTTTTAGCAACCCATTTATCTATCACCATTTTGTTTTGTGGTATCAGTCTAAACCGGTTGAATTGACTAAACAACAGCAATTTCAAGTAGGAATTTTATTGGGAGGGCTTTCTGGCTATGATAAACATAATAAGGGTTTTTTTTCAGAATCATCAGATCGATTTATTGAAACCGTTCAATTGTACCACCAAGGAATCATCAAAAAAATTTTAATTTCTGGGGGCAATGGAACATTTAGGAATCAACCACCCGAAACAAAATTTTTATCAGAAGAGATGATCAAAAATGGGATTAATGCTACAGACATTATTCTTGAAGGAAAGTCTAGAAACACTTACGAGAATGCCATCTTCTCCAAAAAGATCTTGGATAGTTTGCAGCTAAAAGGGCCACATGTATTAATCACTTCTGCCGTTCATATGCCTAGATCTATTCGCTTATACCAAAGGGCGGGAATGTTGATTCAACCCTACCCTTGCAATTATTTTGAGTTTGATGAAGAGAAGCCATTTTATGAATATTGGATCCCACAAATTGACCTGCTTGAAAACTGGAAATACACCATCAAAGAAATTGTGGGCACATTTATCTATCAAATGGCTGGAAAAGCTTAAGGAATGAGCTTTACATCTACATGGTGTAGGTCATTGAGTTTGAACAATACTTCGTCCAATCTAGCTTTAGGTATACCTACTCTTAATAAACAGAACAATTGTTGTTCCTGACCAAGCACCGTGCAACCAAATTGTTTGCAGATGGTCATCACCTCATTTAAATGTGTGTAATTGCACTGCAACTCGTAATTAATTTCTATGGACTTCTCTACAATGGGCACTAATTGTAATGCCATCACAGTGGCAGTTTTATAGGCATTGATTAGCCCTGGCACACCCAATAAAGTACCCCCAAAATAACGGACCACAATCACAGCCGTATTGGTCAATTGCTTGCTATCAATTTGACCTAGTATGGGTCTACCAGCAGAACCACTAGGTTCACCATCGTCACTGACCCTAAAATTATTTCCGTCTAATCCCAACCTATACGCAAAACAATGATGCACTGCTTTGGGATGTTCTTTCTTTAATAATTGTAAATAGGTTTTAAAATCTTCCGCATTTTGAATGGGATAAGCATAGGCAATAAACTTACTTCCCCGGTCTTTGAACTCGGCAAATGCAGTTTTTTCTATGGTCTGATAAACGTCTGCCATGTTTAAGATTTGTTCCCGAATGCTATGAGATAAATGGCAAGTAGTGACAAAGCCACACCCAACCAATTGATCTTACTCAAACGTTCTTTAAAAAGTAGCCAAGCTACAACAGAACTAAATAAGACAATACCCATATTGTTCACAGGAAAACTAGCACTACTTTCCCAAGGACTATTTTTTAGAAATCTAACCAAGCACCAAATTGAAAAATAATTAGGGATTCCAATCAAAACCCCTGCTATCAAGTGTTTCCATGCAAATTGTAATTGCATGGTAGCATATTGAAATAGCAAAATACAAGTTCCAATGGTTGCCGCTGAGAAAAATCCCGAGATCAAATAAGCATTATAATTCTCATCTGTCACATAGGTTTGTTGCACATGGTTAATCAGTGCGTCTAATAAACCACTTCCAAAAAATAAGATCACTGGTAAAAAATAAGCCCATTTTTGAACCGGTTTTTTATCAGATCCCCCACCCTGCTTTTCAGGATAACAGGTTAAAGCCACTGCTAACAATGCCAGAACCACCCCAACCAATTTCCATCCTGTAACGCTTTCTTGGTATAAGTATACAGACAAGACCACGGGAATAATCAAAGACAGTTTATTGGCCACCGAAGCTACCGCTACACTCATTTTCTGTGCTGTCAATCCAACCACATTAAATATGGATATAAACATCAAACCCATTAAACAAGCCCATTTAAACCAAGGGGTTTGGATGGTATTTCCATCAATGGGAAAAGCGCCATTGACTATAGAACCTGTGATCACACAAGTGATATAATTAAAAACAATGGCCTGAAAAATGGAAACACCATGCCGCTCACAATACTTAAATGAGAGGGTTAGATAACTGGTTAATACAATGCTTCCTAATAAATAAATCATAGCCTTTTTTAATCTTGTATGCTCGGTTGA
>JBEAPC010000148.1:0-3904 GCA_041164585.1 Bacteroidota bacterium | reverse complement strand
TAGGTTCATGATCTCTACAATACCATGCGCTACCCTTCCACTTCCAGTAACCGCAATCTTAATAGGTGGAAGTTTCAACCCAAAATAAGTATGAATCAATTCTCGATAATCTTTTACGTCTCCCACCCTTCCTATTTGATAATCACCCGTTCTATTGCCATAAGTCATGATGCCGTTATGTGCCCCCACTATCCCTGCAAAAAATCCAAAGCCAATAATTCTTTGTCCGTCTTTGTGCTCCAAACATTCATAGTCAATGATGGTGATTCCCTTGTCCATCATGGCATGCAGGAGCCCCTGATTATAAGCTTGCTTTTTCTTGGTATGCGAGAAAAACAAATAAGTCTTATTGGGAATGAGTTGACTAATAGGCACTTCTTTGATCCCCAATAACACATCACAATCACTCAGATCCTCTGTAATTTCCATGCCAGCATGTATATATTCCTGATTACTAAAACACCTATTGGGAGAAGCCTGAACTTTAATCTGGATATCAGAAAAATGGCTGGTCAGAAATTTACACTGGGCGGGTGTTAGTGCTACGCGATTGTCTGCCGGAATTTTTCCCTCTCTAATAAGCCCTAGTACAAGCATTGTGTTAGATTTGCCCATAAAGTTACGCCATCTCAGGCAGCAACCTAAGTAGACCTACATGAACTATTTTGAATTATTTGATATTGCACCAAGCTTTTTACCAGACCAAGCCCTAGTAAAAAAGAAATTCTATCAACTGAGCCGCCAATACCATCCAGACTTCTATGGCAATGATTCCGTGGAAGAAAAGGAAAAAGCCCTGGAGATGAGTGCCCTGGTCAACAAAGCCTATCAAACCCTTCAAAACCAGGATCTGCTCATCAAATATGTATTACAAGACCAAGGCTTACTAGTAGAAGACGAGAAATATCAACTCTCCCCTGATTTTCTCATGGAAGTGATGGATTTAAACGAACAACTCATGGATGCTGATGAGTCAGCAGCCAAAACGGCTATCCGTAGCGCCATTGACCAATTAAATACCCAAATTTATGAACCTGTTAAAGAAACTCTGGAAAATCATCCGGGCAATACTCTTTCCCAAGAAAAGCTGTTGCAAGTAAAAGAATTCTATTTCCGTAAAAAATATTTAGACAGGATTTTGGCTGAGTTATAATGTTACCGTAATATTGCATCCCGATCAAACGGTAGGTTAGCAGAGGCTAATCAAAATGCCCAGATGGCGGAACTGGTAGACGCGCTAGACTCAAAATCTTGTTATCGCAAGGTAGTGCAGGTTCGATTCCTGTTCTGGGCACAAAAGCCTTTCCAACGAAGTTGGGAAGGCTTTTTTTATTTAGGAGCGTTGCAAATTCATTTGCAAAAGCGCATAAATAAAAAAAGCCAACCGCGACAGCGGTTGAGGCTTTTGGGTAAGCCCCCTCGTTGAGGAACAGCGCAGCTAATCCTGTTCTGACGGAGATCTCCCTCCCAAAATCCAATCCAAAAATGAGCCGTTACAAATGAAATTTGTAACACTAAAGAACGCTCCCCCAACCCAAACCATCAGCCGTTGCAAATAACATTTGCAACGCTCCAGAACGCACCCCAACCCATACAAATGTTGGTAATAAGTAAGCCTATTAAATATGACTAAAAAATTTCTTGAAAAAGATGGGAATTTGCATCCTTTATATTTAGTGTAAACTCAAACTCTGTTCCTTTGTTTTTTCCATCAGACCTAGCTACTATCTCACCCCCAAGTTCTTTAATCAATTTCTTGGTTATAGATAGACCCAATCCAGTTGATGACTCTTTTCCAGTTGGCCTGGCGCTTAGTTTTTTAAATTCCTGAAAAACATTATCTAGATCCTCTTCAGACATGCCAAGACCTTCATCTTTTACTTTTATAGATAACCTCTCGGCCAAAACTTCAGTAAAAATCTTAATCTGTGTATTTGGCGGGGAATATTTAATGGCGTTGCTGATTAAATTAGACAGGATTCTATCCAGTAAATCTTTGTCATAGGCAACCAGTGGTAGGTTTTTGTCAATGATACGCTGAATTGAAATGCTTTTGCTGAGTGCTTCAATTAAATACTTATCAATGGTTGATTGAATAGTATAGTAAGGGTTTCCTACTTCAAGTTCTTCAATTTTGTTGCCAGATTCAATCCTTGAATTGTCTAGCAAAATAGAAATATTTTCTAGCATAGCATTAGAACTTTGCTGAATGAAATTGAGATACATCAGCTGCTCTTCGTTTAAATCTTTACTTGTTTTTATACAAAGGTTAGCTAAACCTGAGATGGTAGCTACAGGAGATTTGAGGTCATGTACAATAGTGCCAATGTAGGAATGGATTTGCTTATTTTTATCTTGAACTTCTTTTTTTTCATCTTGTAATCGATAATACAACCTTCTATTATTTGTTGTCAAATACCCAAAAAAGATTCCTACAACAAGTGGTATAAGGTATTGATTAATAGAAAATGCTTCATTTTCTATGACACTATACTCTATAAAAGCGCAAAAACAAACTAATAATGAATAAATGGTAATGTTGACAATGTAACTTTTGCTTAGACGAATTTGATTGAATACTAAATTCATAGGTATAGCATTAGGGTTCAAAAGCAATGATGCATCACTTTTGGTTAGGGGGTTAAATGGCTAACCAATACCAATTTACGCAGATTAAGACATTATTTACTAAAATTTTAGTGACTGGCAAGTTGATTAAAATTGATTATCAATACTTCTTTTACTACAACATATTACTGGGCATCATTTTACTTAAAAAGCGAAACAAAATAAATTTTAATGTAATAAGTTTCAATTTTGGATACTCATCTTATTAATTCTTAACTTCATTTACCCCCTCTCAATTAAGCTCAATTTCAATTAAGCCACTTCAATCCAGTATTATGCCTAGCTACCTAATGGCAATCATTCTAATAATATGCTACAACCCAATTCAAGCCCAAAAACTTGAAAAAGGAATTCTTTCTGCTTCCATTTCGGCAGGAGCCTATAAGCCAAGCACATTCGGAGAAATTAATAATCATCCCTTTATGTTTGATATAGGCATTCAGTATTATATCAAAAAAGGCTTCTCTATAGGCTTAGAATATCAATCCCTATCTTACTCAGACAGTATCAGCGGTATATCCCCATTACAACAAGCCGGCTCTAATTGGACATTTAAAGCACTAAATAAAGTGCGTTATCAATCCATTGGCCCTCTAGCAATTATTTCTAGTAAATTATTTAAGAATGCCTACTTAAACACAGGATTGTTTGTCCAATACCTTCATTGCACTGATATTGAATACACTAAATTATATTCAAATGGAAACCCTATTGGCATTGAATATAAAGCCACCAGCGATAAAGGATATTATTTAAGAACAGGCATCAACTTATCCTTTGTATATCTGATTAAACCAGCCTTTGGTTTGAATTTCAGATTTGCTGAATATGAATATCGATTAAGAAGATGGAATGATGACTTATTCTTTTCAGCACCATTTTTATTGGGGATTCAATATCAATTCAAGATTAAATCCAATAAAAATATTGATTAAAATTGTTTTTAATAATATGGTGTATTCATCTGTTACTCCACATCACCATATCTTAATTTAAATTTGATCCCCTCATCAATTTCCCCCAAATCCCTCCCCAGTTTTTCCTATTTTCATAGTGCATGAAAATCCTCCTATTTCTCCTCCTCTTTTGGGCAACTCCCCAATTAGTGCAAGCAGGCCAATATATGGGAGGAGAAATCACCTATCAACTATTATCTCAAAACGGCAATACCAATACCTATAAAATCATTGTGCGAATCTATCGCAACTGCAAAAGCTTTGCTGATTTTAACCCACCAGTGGTCTGGTTTTACAACAATATTCCTGGTTTCCCACAT
>JBEAPC010000147.1:0-3899 GCA_041164585.1 Bacteroidota bacterium | reverse complement strand
GCTGATATCTTCCTGCAAATTGCAATAGTTTTGATAGATTTTCATTGGGAGTACCGCCACTGTTAAATGAATAGAGATCTGTGATTTGTTTGTATCCAGCATCTAATTGAATTTGGTCTTGTTTTTTTTGAAATGAAAGACTTAACTGATTCCAATAACCGGTAATGGTTTCTTTGGCAGTATCCGACTTGAAACTGGTATAAAAATTCTGAGCACTAAAATGGCGTTTATCATAACTGGTTCTAAAAGCCAAACGCCAGTTTTGGTTTACATAATGGCTAATTGAAAAAGAAGCAGTTTGGTTTTTATAAAATCCAGTGGTGCCTCTTTGCTGCTGACCATCTGCTTGGTTAAGCAAAATGCCTGCGGCGATAGCAGTATGTTTTTTTTGAAAAAATGCACCAGCATTTAGTCCCAACATGCCGTATTGCCCAGCATTGGCTTGCACTTGAACCTGTTGTTCTTCTTTATTTTTCTTAGCAGTAAAGGTTTTGGTAATGACTTGAATCACCCCGCCAACGGCTTCACTACCATAGATTCCAGAAGCAGCTCCTTTTAGTATTTCTACTCGCTCAATTTCAGAAGGCGATATTGGAATATAGGCACTAAAATGACCGGTATTTGCATCATTCAAGCGAAGACCATCTAACAAGACCAAGACTTGCTGATAAGTACCACCTCTGATTACAATATCTGCTTGAGAACCAGCAGGCCCTCTTTGTTGCACTTCTACTCCTGGCAAATATTTGAGTAAATCATCCATAGAATGAATGGGCAATTGACTAAAATAAGTACCACTAATACTGGTAATATTTCTACCCGTTTTGGAAGCTGGTAATTCTTGTAATGTGGCAGTAACAGTAACGGGATTTAATAGGCTATCTATATTTTGAGCCTTGGCTAATGAGCATACTAATAGAGCCAGGATTAGGGACTTAGCTTTCATAACAATTGGATTGTTTAGGGACGCAAATATAGGTTTCAATATTTTGTGCATCTTTACCGCCTAAAAAAAGTTTTCTATGCGCATCATCTCTTATAATGTTAACGGAGTTAGGGCAGCTATTAATAAAGGTTTCACAGATTGGTTGGCTACTGACCCTGCCGATATAGTTTGTTTACAAGAAACCAAGGCACATAAAGACAATGTAGACTACAAAAAAATTGAGGCTCTTGGATATGAGACCTATTGGTTTTCAGCACAAAAAAAAGGATACAGTGGAGTAGCCATATTTACCAAGATCAAACCCACCCAAGTTTTTTATGGCAACCAAATAGACCATAGTGATTTTGAAGGACGCGTAATTAGAGCTGATTTTGGAGATATTACTCTGATCAATGCCTATTTTCCTTCTGGCACAAGCGGAGAAGAAAGGCAGAACTATAAATACAAATGGTTGGATGAGTTTTTTGTGTACTTACAAGACTTAAGAAAAACAAGACCCAAAATTGTGTTGTTGGGAGATTATAATATAGCCCATCAAGCCATTGATATCCATGACCCCAAAGGAAATAAAAACAGCTCTGGATTTTTACCAGAAGAAAGGGCATGGATGGATCTATTTTTGTCAAATGACTGGGTAGATAGTTTTAGACAGCTGCATCCTGACACCGTTGGGGCATATAGTTGGTGGAGCCAGCGATTTCCTAGTGTACGCTTGCAGAACAAGGGATGGCGTATAGATTATATTTGTGTAACAAAACCACTGGCTACAAAAATTGCGGAAGCGGCTATTTACCCAGACGTAAAACACAGTGACCACTGCCCCATTTATCTATCTTTAAAAAAATAAGACCATGTATATCTATAATATCACCACCAAAGTGCATACCAGTATCCATGAACAATGGGTAGAATGGATGAAAATGCATCATATTCCTCAAATCATGGCTACAGGATGCTTCACAGAAAGCCAGTTTGTGCGCTTATTAGAACTAGACGATAGCGAGGGACCAACTTTTGCCACCCAATTCAAAGCGGCTTCAAAAGCAGACTATAACAGATATATTGAAATTCATGCCCCCGCATTACGTAAGGATTCTTTGTCAAAATGGGGAGATAAAATCATTGGATTTAGGTCTTTAATGGAACTTGTGCATTGAGTGTGGAAACTTTTGTTTTTCCCGTTTGGCAATCACAAATCTTTCCTATATTCCCCTGAAAGCCTTATGACACAAGGATTTCAGCGAAAATACCATGAAACCCTTTAATAGCAATGGTTTCAGCGTTTTAGAAGTTACAAATTGCGCCCTTTTTTCTTGGATTAAAATTGGCTGAAACCCTTTAAAGCAAAGGATTATACCGAAAAATGGTGCAGAAAAAAAATTTTGCTAGAACTGAAAAGCAAATAAATTTGTCCTGTTTCAAACACAACTTAAAATAACATCTATGAACAAAGCAGAATTGATTGCCCAGATTGCCGAAGACGCAAGCATCACCAAGACCCAAGCGAATGCCGCTTTGGATTCTTTTGTTGACACCGTAACAAAAACTTTGAAGAAAGGCGATAAAGTTACCCTAGTAGGATTTGGTACTTTCTCTGTATCTAAACGTGCAGCTAGAACTGGCCGTAACCCACAAACTGGTGCTACCATCAAAATCAAAGCTAAGAAAGTTGCCCGCTTCAAAGCAGGTAAAGAATTGGCTGCAAAAGTATAATTTGCATCAAGCTTACAGAAAACCCTCGCTATATGCGGGGGTTTTTCTATTTTTGCACCTCACCTAATGTTTCACTCAAAAAACACCATCATGGGAAGAGGCGATAAAAAAACCGCAAAAGGCAAGCGTTTTAAGGGTTCTTTTGGTAAAAGCAGACCCGCTACAGCTACCAAATCAAAGAAACCTACTGTTAAGCAGTCTTAATAAAAGGACGATACCAGTTCAGGAAGCAGTTTTGTTGTAAGGCAAAGCTGCTTTATTTTTTCTTGGATGCCAGTTCTGTAATGGCTTTGACCAATTTATCTAGGTCTTGGATTCTGGTATAGACATGGGGTGTAATGCGTACACAACTGATATTCTCCCAGACAATTCCAACCGTATGAATCTTATAGGTATTGAACAATGCACTATCTAATTCACCAGGAGTCATGCCATCAATACTTACCCCACAAATGGCGCAAGCATATTCGGGTTTGAAAGAAGTATGGATTTTAACCTTGGGAACTTCTGCCACTTTTTTAGCCCAATAATTTTTCAAATACCTAATCCTGTCTTCTTTTCGCTTGCCGCCAATGGCCATTTGAAAATTCACGGCTTCGCCAATTCCCTGTTCAATGGGAAAACTCCGTGTACCAAGGGTTTCAAACTTTCTAATATCGGTACCCTTGGGATCACCATTACAAAGCAATGGCCAAATTTTTCCAATCTTTTCTTTTTTAATCCAGAGCATGCCACTACCAATAGGTGCACTCAAGAATTTGTGCAAACTGGTTCCAAAATAGTCGCAATTCAAATCTGGAATTTGATAGTCCAATAAACCAAAACTATGCGCCCCGTCTACAATCACTTCAATGCCATGAGACTTGGCCATATCGGCAATTTTTCTAGCAGGCAAAATCTGACCAATCCAGTTTATGATATGGGTAATATGGATGATTTTAGTTTTGGGTGTAATGGCGTTTTCAAAAGCCTTTACAATTTCTGCATCGCTTTCTATGGGAAACTGAAAATTCAATTGTTTGTAGACAATGCCTTCCCGCATCTCCCGCTGTTTCCAGGCTTGAATCATATTGGGATAGTCTTGCTTGGTACCAATAACTTCATCACCCGCTTTGAGGTCAAGCCCAAAAATCACCGTATTTAAGGCTTCTGTGGCATTTCTGTTAATGGCAATCTCTTCCGTACTGCATCCAGCCATCTCAGCCAATTTATAACGCAATGGCTCTCTACCTTGGTCTAA
>JBEAPC010000146.1:0-25467 GCA_041164585.1 Bacteroidota bacterium | reverse complement strand
GTAGTTCAATGGATAGAATAGGTGTTTCCTAAACACTAGATCCAAGTTCGATTCTTGGCGAGACCACAAAGCCCTGGCACAAAGTGCCGGGGTTTATTTTTGCGAAGAGGCGTCCCAAGCTCGCTTGGGTAAGCCGATGAGCAAAAATAAACCCCCAGCAATCGAAGATTGCTGAGGGGCTTTGAGTAAGTTCAATACGGTAAGAAGACAAACCGAGTGCAACAAGGTTTGGCAATCTTGGCTCCTCATCATCATCTCTTGGAATGAAATGATCTCAAGCAATCTTGGCAAATTCTAAAAATGGCCCACCGGCTTTGAGTAAGTTCAACACAGCTTCATTCAACGTTTTATCGTATTCTATTTAATTGTGTTTTTGTAAATCACTCCGTTTTTAATGATTAACACAAAATTTTTATCATAGTCTACCATTACATTTATATTTTTTAATGGATTGCTATCTACTAAAATCATATCTGCATAAGCACCTTCTTCAATGACTCTAATTTCCCTTCTTTATAAGGATTTCTATTTCCCGATAGCGCAAGAAGTTGGGCATTGTCATAGGTAATCATTTTCAACACTTCATAAGGGTTAAACCAATTGCTCATTTTAGCGATATAGGTGTTTTGGTTTTTATTCAGCGGTGGATTAAAAAATACATCGGTTCCCCAGGCAAGTTTGACTTTGTATTTTTTTGCCATCTTAATTACAAAATCAGCACCATTTGCAACCTCTGCCTTTTTTTGTTTCTGATCTGCCTAAAAATCTGCCCTTCCTTCAGGATCCAATGCCTGTATACTTAACCATATACCCTTTTCGCCCATTAGTTTCATAGTAGCTTCATCTAACAATTGACCGTGTTCAATACATTGTACACCTGCTCTTATTGCTTTATTGACAGCTCTTGCTGTAAATGCATGAACTGCAACATAAGTTCCCCAATCTGATGCGGTTTCAACAGCTGCCCTCAATTCCTCTTCTGTATATTCACTAACATCTATTGGATCAAAGCTAGACGAAACACCACCACCTGCATGCAGCTTAATTTGTGTGGCCCCTTTTTTTAGGTTTTCCCTAACTGCAACAAGCACTGCATCTTTTCCATCTGCAATGGTACAGACACCAACAATTTCTGAATAATGCAAGCTTCCACCAAGTAATAGCGGTCTTTCATTAATTGTTCTGAAATCTCCATGGCCAGATGTTTGCGAAATCATGGAGCCACTTGGATAAAATCTTGGGCCGTTGATGAGACCTTTATCAATAGAAGATTTAATACCAAAAGATGGCCCGCCCATATCACGTATACTTGTAAATCCTCTTAGAAGAATATTATTTGCCTCAATCCCGGCACTAATATAAGTTTCTGCAATATCTCCTTCAGTCATTACTCTTTGTGTAATTCCTGATAAAGATTCATGCATATGCGCGTCTATTAATCCTGGCATTAAAAATTTCCCCTTACCATCAATAACCTTAGTTTCTCTTCTTTTGTCAGTAACAATTGGTAAAGTTGAGATTTTGCTGATGATATTATTCACAATCAACACATTAGCCATGATTGTTTTTTCATCCTTGCCATTAAAGATCTCAACATTGTTAATTAGGATAGTATTTTGTGCATTTATAGACAAAACTGTCAATAACATGACTACTGTTAGAATTCTTTTCACGATCGAATATTTAATGTGATTGTTTTTTCAGGCTGCTTTAAGTAAAAACTGATGTAATAAATTCATCAAAAAGAATATGAAATAAAGGTCTGGCTTTCCTGAAAGAGAAAATTAAATTACAGTGGCCATATTAGTATCGTTTTGTCATTTCGCCTGTATCAAAACGTACGAATTAGAAAATTAACTGTTGATTTGAATTAATTCAGATCATTTTCTGTTCTTTATGAATTCAGAAGGAGTTTGACCAGTAATTTGTTTAAAATTTTTATAAAAGGTTATTCTGCTTTTAAATCCACATTCGGCAGCAATTGCGTCTAGCGTAAAACTCTTCCATTCTGGTTTATCCAGATTCTCTATCATGAATTGAACTCTGTAACGATTCAGGAATTCTCTGAATCCCATTCCATATTCTTTATTAATAAAAGCCGATAATATATATCTTGGAATATTAACATCGAGTACCAGTTGTTCTAAGGTATAATCAATTTGTAGAAAAGGCTGATTCGCTTTGAAATAATGTTCTATTGCTTTTTTATATCTAAATCCTTCGGAATCACTAATACCTAATTCAGAACTCAAATCTTCTTCTTCAATTTTTTGGGTAACCTTTATCGGTTTTCCAATTTCCCTAATATCTTCTTCGGGTGATGTTATTAAGGGTTGGAAGACCCCGTATAATATTTTGGGGTGAAAAAAAAGTGCTAAGCAAATAAGAAAAACACTTATGCCTAATGCGATATTTAAAATGTTAAAAGTTGTTTTTAAAATCGGTCCAATAAATGCAGAGAATAATGCTGCAATTACCAACCCAGAAAGTAAGATGTTCAGCAGAGTTAACCATTTCAATAATACCGCATTATCGTTCAAAACTTTTTTATTGGCTTGCTCTTTAAATCTATTAATCAGTTTAAATATTTTAACTATAAAGAGTAAAGACCAAGCTACCCTTAAAAAAGGAAAGACAAAGGCTGGTAACATTCCTTCCCCATCGCTTGACCTAAGTGCACTTTGCTTGTAGTATTCCAATAAATAAATCTTCTTTTCTACATTAGGCAAAAAATAGTAAGGTAAAAGATTAATAGCAAACAAGATACTTGGCAATATTAGTAGCCAATCATATTTCTTAAACTTTAATTCCCCCTTCAGAACTGATCTAACATATAAGTAGGCAGTAGGTGCAACAAGCAAGGAAAAAGGAATAGGAATTTTGTGAAACCAAGGGTAAATCAGATACAATCCAGCATGAAAAAAAACACCATTGAAATTAAGTAATGCAAGTACTAGTAAAACAACTATTAACATCCGTTTACTATGGCTTTGCTCTTTATTTACCCAGAATAAAATAGCTGCAGCCAAAATTGCCATCAAACATGCGGCTGTTTCAAATATGACATTTACGACTTCGATAAATCAAACCTACATCATTTTAAAATGACAAGATAGTTTACTTTTTGAAACTATTATTTGTGAAGCATTCAGAGCGGCAACACAGCATTCTGCTTCACACTTAGCTACATTAATTTTGAATTAACCTATTGATTATCAATACAAAATATTAGATTAGAAAGAAAAGGAGTTTCCTATACACTAGTTATAAGTTCTATACGGAAAACCGACTACAACTAGGTCAGGTAATCTTGAAAGATTCATACTTCTATATTGTTAATTAAGAACCTAAATATGTTACTTTAAAAAAGAAATCATAAATTGAACATGAAGTTCAAGATGGAGTTGTGCAAGATAATAACAACTAAATCTCATTTAAAATGTCCGGTATGATGGCACAAAAAATTGGACTCACAACTGCATTTTAAAAAATAATTTATATGGACATCATTGCATTTTTAATACAGTATGATTATCTTATTGTAGCGACGGTACTCATATCCTCTTTTCTTTTTTATTACTATAGAAGAAAAAAGATTCATTATAGGATTAGGGTAGAAAAGAAATTAAATGGAGAATTAGAATATAAAGCCGAACACAGGAGAGGTCTATTTCATAAATGGGAAAGTGGTTATCTTGGGCTACACTCAGTTGGTAAACCACTCAGAAGAAGAGCTGAATATGTTTTAATGGGTTGGAGAAAATTAGAATTATCAGCAACTAAAGAAGAAATACATCATAGTAAGGTTGTCTATGATGAATATGAGATAGAAACAATTGATGAATTAGAAAAAGAATTGTTTAGAACAAAAGATTATTAGTATATTTTTCATGAGTCAACCATACACAAAACCTAAAAGGATAAAACTTAGCATAGTATTTTAGAAAAAGGGGTTTTTCAAATAAATCAAAATGGAATACCCATTAGGAGATTTGGTAGTCTTGTCGTTCATTCATCATTTCCTACTTCCAAAAATCAACCTCCTTCCCTTCTCAGTCAAAAACCGCTCTATCTCCATAACAGGCAATTTCAATGTAGCATCACTTAAATTATCAATACGCATTTGATGCCAATTACCCGCGCAGGCACAACCTTTCACATTCAAAAAATTGTCTTTTAGGTATATCTCAAAATAATCAAGAGCATCTGGAACTGTTAAATAACTAGGCAAACTTGATGTTAAGCAACGTTCATACATTTCATACTCACTTTGAAAATCATCTTTACTTAATGAATCATATGGATTCTTTGGATTGGGTGGCAGTTGTATACTATCCCTTAATGCCGGTAGAATTTTCCGAATACGCTGTTTTTGTAATTCTACCATCTTTTGAATCAACCATTTTTGCCCATCACTGTTCAGTATTTTTTTAAAAGATATGTCCTCTCCCGTCTTTGTGTCAAATAGGAAATACAATGTAGAAGTTTGGGAATGTTTTCCACCAACAAATGAAATACTTAAATTAAGAAACCTTGCCGTGTTGGAAAATACTTCATACTCAAAATCATCATACTCCCAATAAGGGTTCTTACCGTCATCTCTAAACCAAGCTATTTCAAAAATGCTTTTCTTGAACCCTGTACTATCTAAATACAATGCCTCCTCCCTCAGTTTTTGATTAATCAAAAAACTGACTTTCTTGTTACCTGGAATTTGAATAACAGGAAATACATTTATTTCCTTTTTTAGAGGATGCATCTCTTTAATCTCAGTAATAATCGCTTTTTGGGTTTTGCCAAAGAAGGGCAAAAGCAGTAAGCAAAAGCATTCCAATAATAATAACCAATGCTTTTGTTGTTTCATAATAGATTCAATTAATACGCATCAATCTTTTCAGCTCCAGCTTTCATTAACCCCAACACTTTTTCAAACTCCACAACAGGCATTTCTTTCTTTTTATTGCCTTCAATGGCTTTTTGTTCCCAATTAATCGCTTCCTCTTTATTACCTGTTTTGTACAACAAGCGTGCATAGGTATCCATTAGGGCAGGTGTTTCTGCAAATTCGAGTCCCCGTTTTACCCAAATGACTGCCTTTGCAAGTTGATTTTTATCCTTAGTGTAGGTATAAACGGTCCAAGCGCCGTTATTTAGTTGACCAGCGTAAAAACCAGCTCTTGGTGCAAATGAAACTGTTTTAACAGCAACCCCATTACTAGGCATGACGGTTCCAGTAGTTGAATTTGTAGGCACTTTTTTAAATAGGTTTTCTTTTCTTATGGAATCTTCCTTTAAAATGGTTTCTACTTTTGTATTCATATAGAAGCGATCATAAAACGTGAAAACACTTCTTAAATAATTAGTAGTATCATTTATTCCTTTGTAAAATTGAAGCATTGTCTCAGCACTTGCTTTTTGCCCATCTTCCATATTGGCAGCTGTTCCATTATTAAAATTGTTGGCTCTATTGGAAGATACTCTATAGGCATAGCTTGTATCCTTATCTCTAATAGCTTTTGATAATGACTTTACATAAATTCTATTGTTTAGAATAATTCTTTCTTGAAGTGACATTCTATACCATGCCATATTATAATTATCCCTGTTCTTAACAAGATATTGTTCAGCAATAGAATTAATGACTGGAGCCGTCCGAGCAATAAATTGTAAAAAAGATATCGAATTAGCTGAATCCTCTGGTGCTTTTTGGGTTAACTCATCTAAAAGTTGTTGTTGTGGCTCTAAGTTTAACTTTCTAATTTTTTCAACCAATTGCTTTATAGATTCAAAACTGCCAATATTATTATAATAGTTTTTCTTAAGTTCTGCTAGGCTTGTTCCATTGCTTTGATTTTCTTTCACTGCCTTATCAATATGCTCTAAATATGGAATATAGATAGAGCTGCTACCTTCCATAATATCTAGTATATTTCTATCCGCGTCTAAAAAAAGGACACCAAAAAAATCAGAAGGTAGCATGTATAATACACTTGGTCCTAGAAATTCTTCTGGCATTTTGCTTACTTTTAAAAAGATAGCATTATTTGAAATAGCACTTTTAACAAGATTGGTAGAAATTCCTTTAGCTGCTACATCATTACATTCTTTACAGCTTGCTGATTCAACAGCAACCATTACTATCTTTTTCTCTTTCTTTGCTTGAACAAAAGCCTCATCCATTGATTGCGCATATATAGCGCTTAACAAGGAAAAGCAGGATAATACAACTAGAAAAAATGATTTGGCGTTCATTCTACATATTTAATAATAAATGTATGTAAATATTTACTAGTTCAGAAATCTTTCGCCCATCATTAAATCAATATGTATAGATCACCCCAACTCCACCCCCATCTGACTTTGTTTATACCTATCAATTCTTTGATGCATCACTTTAAACCAAAGTGGCGGAACCAGACTAAGTAAAAGCATACCAGGATATCCAGTAGGCATTTGTGGACTTTCATCAAAATGCCTAAGCACTTGATACTTTCTACTAGCCATATAATGATGATCAGAATGTCTAGAAAGCTCTAATAAAATAAGTCTTCCCAGTGGATGGTTAGAATTCCAAGAATGAATAGGCATGGTGCGTTCGTAAGTATCACCTTTCATTTTCCTTTTCAGTCCATAATGTTCAATATAGTTCACAGTTTCTAATAACAAAATGCCAATAAAAGCACCAACAATAAAAAACAATAAAGTATTAAGCCCAAAGATGATTCCAATTAGAACAATCAAGATCAACTGAACCAATTGATAAACCAACATTTCATTGTTGATACTCCAAAAGGCAAGGTTTTTCTTTTTCAATCTTTCAGATTCAATATGCCAAGCAGAACTATAACTACCCAGAATAGTTCTAACATAAAATGCATACACCGTCTCTCCATATCTGCTTGAAGCCGGGTCTTCATCAGTAGAAACATTTTTATGATGACCACGATTGTGTTCAATAAAAAAATGCATATAAAGGGTAGACAACAATAAAAGTTTACTCATGAATTGTTCATATTTGATTGGTCTATGACCCAATTCATGCGCGGCATTAATACCCAAGATGCCACAAGCCATTCCATAAGCAGTTGTTGCTCCAATCTTATAAGACAATGGAAGGCTTTCATTACTTACCTGCATTAAAAAATAAACCATTATCAAAAATTGCAAAGGCACTAGACCATACAGCATCCAATCATAGACTTTATTTTCCTTTTCCAGTTCTTCTTCAATTTTGGATAAATTGGCAGTTGAACCTTTGGTAAATAATTCAATGAGCGGAATCATTATAAATAATACAAAAACGGCTGTAAAAGCCCCGTAGTTTTCAGAGTACAATGAAAACAATACTATTAATGGAGTAATATAAGCCAAGGAAAATTTTATGCTTTTCATTTAGATATTACTATTAGCAGTTTAAGATAACAAACATCTAAAGAAAATTCAAATATATCTACCCTTTATACCTAAACGTAAATCTCTTTTGATACTTACCAGCAAACTCACCATTAGAAAAATACTTATTCATTTCCACATTACAAGAAACGGGTAGCTTATATTCATTGTATGTATAAGAAAGAAGCATTTTATCCTTAAATGGCAGATCCGTTTTACCTCTTTTTATTTCAATAGCCATTGGATTATTTTCATTAAGATAATACCATTGAAATATTGCGTCATCAAGATTAAAATCATTTAAAATATTATTGAGGTCTATCTTGTCAAATGAAATTTTTTCTTCTGCTAAACTGGTAGAAATATTCAAATGATGAAATGGATTAATTGCATTATCGAATTTTGAAAATACACAAGTTAAAGAAGTACGATAATAATCAACCTGACTATAAGATAATACATTACTGATGTTGTTACTAAAGACAATACTGTCTTTATAATGTACTTTATCTCGTTCACCATATTTTAGTTTATCAATAAATTCCGTTTCTAAATTGCCAGTTTTATGTTTTATTCTGACTTCACCTTCTTTTACCTCTCTACTGTCTTCATCACAACAGCGTTTTGAATGATAAATCACACTATCTCTTACCCTTTGCTTGTTATTATAGATATAATAATGAAATACACTATCACTCCATTGAAGTTTCATTTCAGCCCTACCAGCTTTATATTCAAAATCTTTTGTTTTATTATAATCGTATTTAACTCTTTTATACTTGTAACTATTTACTAATTTCAAAAAAGGAAGCAATTGATTACCACTATAATTAAAATACTGAATTTGAACAGTATCTATCAATAACCAATCAGTTGGATTAGAAAGCGTATTTGGAAGAAAACAATTTCTGTTAGCTATAAATACAACCCTATTCAAGTTGTCATAGTTCCAAATAATATCACTATATTTTCCCGAGATAGTATCTCCAGTAACAGTTTCAATCATTGGTAAATTAATATTGCTTTGTGCAAATAGGTATATAGGAAAGACTAAGAAAAATATTGTTATTTTTTTCATAGAAACTATTTAGAATTGAACACTAACCTGTCAGTTTATTATTTATATCGGAAAGTAAAATGTTTTAAAAATCCACTTCGGAAAGAAGTAATTCCGGAACCTGTAGATACTTTTTTTATATAAATGCTACAATAAACAGGAAGCAGATATTGATTATATGTGTAGCTATAACTGAGAATATCTGTAGCATCAGAATTAGTATCCGGTCTTTTCATGGTGCTTCGCAAAAGATTATTTTGATTGTTCAAATGCCAATTGATTTCTGTGCCTTCCTTATCAAAATTTGTATTTAGATTAATCAATTCATCTTTCTTAAATGAAAATCTGATTCTTTCATCAAGAAGGAATGGTGCAATATTTAGTTGGGCAAAGGGATTTATTTTATTGTCAAAATTTGTAAAAGTATAATAATATGACCAAGCTCCAGGATTACCCTGATTGTAAGCATTTTTTTCAGCAATTATATTTTTATGAAATTCATAACTGTTTTCATATTCACTAGGATAATTACGAGTTGATCTATCTGTTAATCTTTCTAGGGTTGAATCTGTTAGTTGATAAGTAGTTTTATAAAAATCTTTATAAGTTTTCCCATCTCTTGTTTGCTCTGAAAAAACACTGTCCATTACCCTTATACCATGCTCGTACTTATAGTAATATGTCTCGATACCAGTAATCCATTTTGACTCCTTGTTAGATCCATAGCTGGTATTCTTTTTGAAAATTGGTGTCCGTTGGTTTGAGATATATCCAAATCTTTGAATGGCAGTTGTGTCTAGAACCCAATGCTCTGATCCATTATCTGATTTTTTCAAAGAACCAATTCTATTGACAATCTGAATCAATCTATTGAAACCATCATAGGCAAAAACAGTTTCTTGGTATTTGCCGTTAATAGTATCACTGCAAACACTTTTTATTAAAGGCAGTTTAGCTTTTTGAGTAGAACTCTTTTGTGCAAAGACAAAAAAGGGTAGCAGCATAATGATTAATGTAATTTTTTTCATAGTGGGCTAGGTTACAAAATCATGAAAGTAAATTGTCACAAAACAACGATATTTTAATACATCAATAGATAGTAAAATGTCAAAAAAAGGCTTCAAATAGTTTTCTACTACTTGTATCTAAAGGTAAACCTCTTTTGATATTTACCCACAAACTCCCCATTAGTAAAATACTTAGTCATTTCTGTATTACAAGTAACCGGTAATTTGAATTCATTATAGGTATAAGTCAAAAGCATTTTATCCTTAAAAGGCAAATCTGATTTACCTCTCTTTATTTCAAATACCAATGGGTTATTTTCATTGATATAATGCCATTGAATTATTGCATCCTCTATATAAAAATCATTTGAAATATTGTTGAGGTCAATCTTGTCAAATGAAACTTTTCCTTCCACAAGACTGGAAGAAATATTCAAATGATGAAATGGATTGATTGCACTATCGAATTTTGAAAAGGTACAAGTTAAAGAAGTACTGAAATATTCATCCTTACTATAAGATAAAACAGTACTGATATTATTCCGATAGACTATACTGTCTTTATTAATTACATTGTCTGTGGTTTTCTTGATTTCTTTATCAAAAAACTCTGTTTCTACAGTACTTTTAGTATATTTTACTCTTACTCGTTTTTCTGTTACTTCAATCTTATTCTCGTTGCAACATTTTGGTGTATGATAAATTACACTATCTCTTATCCTTTGATTATTTTGATAGATATAATAATGAAATACACTGTCTTGCCATTCCATTTTCATTTCCGCTCTACCTGCTTTGTATTCCAAAGGTTCTCTATTACTATTGCTATTATCATATTCAATTCTGGTATAATCATAGTTAACTACTCTTCTTATAAAAGGTTGCAATTGATTGCCTTTATAATCAAAATGCTGTATCTGAATGGTATCTACCAATAATTGTCCTGATGGATTTGAAATGGTATTTGCCAAATAACAATTTCTATTAACCGTGGACACCACCCTATTTAAGTTGTCATAATTCCATACAATATCATTGTATTTTCCTGAAATGGTATCTCCAGTTACAGATTCAATCAATGGCATATTGGTATTTTTTTGTGCAAACAGGTACACCGGAAAGAATAAGAATAAGGTTGTTATTTTTTTCATGATAACTATTTGAAATAGAATTTTAGAACCTATTTTTATACCGAAAAGTGAAATGTTTTAATAAACCACCTTTAAAATCAGTACCCTGATAAACTGAAAATACTTTTTTGATATAAATGGTACAATAAACAGGAAGGTTGTATTGATTGTACGTATACCTAAAACTGTTGATGTCTTTAACTGGTGATGCTGTATCATCTCTTTTAATGGTACTTTGCAATGCGTTATTTTTATTGAACAAATGCCAATTGATATTTGTACCCCCATCACATTTTAAAGAATTTAAAATAATCAATTCTTTTTCCTCAAAAGAAAAACTAATTTTCTCGTTAGTAAGCATTGGAGCAATATTCAGTTGAGCAAAGGGATTAATTTTATCATCAAATTTGGGATAAGTATAATTTGTAGTCTCTCCTCCATGGTTTCCTTCGTGAAAACCAATTTCTTCCGCTATAACATTTTCATGAAAGTCTAAATAGTCTAGATAAAAACTGGAACGATCTCTACTAGAAAAATCAGTTAGCCTTTTTAGTGTTGAATCAGTTTGTTCATAAGTGGTAATAAAACTATTCTTAAAAAATTTTCCTTCACTTATTTGTTCTTCAACCACACTATCCTTTACCCTTTTCCCTTGCTCATATATATAATAGTAAGTTTCAGTGCTCTTAATCCATTTTGATCCTAAGCCGTTAGATTCATAGCTGGTATTTTTTTTATACTTGGGTACTCTTTGATCTAAAACATATCCAAATTTTTGCATAACAGTTGTGTCAACAACCCAACGTTCAGATGATGTATTATTGGATTTTTGCAAATAACCAATTCTATTGACAATTCGAGTCAATCTATTGAAACGATCATAGGAAAAAACAGTTTCTTGATACCTTCCTTTGATGGTATCCGTTGTAATACTTTCAATTAGAGGCAATGTTTTAGATCCGGTTTTGGGAGTTTGGGCCATGGTCATCAAAGGCAAAAATACCAATAGGGAAAAAATCCTTTTCATTGTTTAATAGGGGTTATGGGTGCCAAACATAATTAAAAAAATGACAGATATGATTCAAAAGCAAAGGCTTATTGGAAATGTTTGCACCTATCTTTGTAATGGGTGTCAAATAGGATTTTCAAACAACAAACAGTTTTTGACTAATTACTATGCAACTTAAAAACATATTGATTACTGGCGCTAGTCAAGGAATTGGGAAAGCATTGGCAGAATTATTTCTTGCACAAGGTTATCAAGTAATGGGAACCAGTCGTTCTAGTAATATTGAAATCACTCATCCCGCATTTGAAGCAAAGGCACTTGACCTTACTCAAATGGAAAGTATCAAAGAATTTGAAGCCCAAATAGCCAGTAAGGGTACTAAGTTTAATATTTTAATCAATAACGCTGGAATTGGACCTGATTTGGGAACCAACTATCCAGAAGAAAAAAGTTTTGACCAAACCTTTGATGTGAATGTAAAAGGGCAAGTATTCTTTACAGAAGCCATGATTAAACATTTAGCAGTATCAGCCAAACTAATCAATGTTTCTTCTAAGATGGGTTCTATTGAGCAATGTGTTGGAATAGATTCCGTTGCTTACAGAATGTCTAAGACCGCACTAAACATGTATACCAAAATCTTGACCAATAGGTATGCTGAACAATTTCAAATTGCCACTATACATCCGGGCTGGGTCAGAACCAATATTTCTGGAGACAATAGTAAAGGCAGGTTCTCACCGGAAGAATCTGCAGCCATGATCTTTGATTTTGTTTGCAGCAATTTTAAAACGGGGATTTTCTGGAATGTTGAAACCAATTCATCCAGTGACTGGTAATAGTCTTTAATTCTAAGACATTTTCTTGGCTTACCAACCGATTTTAGTGTAAAAATCTAATTGACTTGAATTATATTCAAGCTATGAAAAAAATGATCCTACAAGTGTTGTTGCTGGTTGGCGTGTTGTTGACCCAGCAAGTAAACAGCCAATCAAGTAATAGCAGTTTGTATTTGCAAAGCAGTGAATTACACGATTTGATGGTTCAATACCGAGCCGACATGGGTAATATCACTCGTTTCTATGCCACATCGCCCAGTTTTGGATTTGGTGGAGGTGGTAGAGGTGGACAACAATTTGGTGGAGCAAATTACAATTCTCCGGAAAGAAGAGATAGGATGCTACAATTAATTACAGAATATGAGAAAAAAATGGATGCTATTAATTTTGATAAGATTAGTGTCTATGGAAAGGTTGACTATATTTTATTTAAAAGAGTGGTAGATGATGCCAAAGATGTTTTGATTAAAGAGAATGAAGCCTATGCCAAAATCAGCAGACTACTTCCTTTCTCAGACAATATCTACAATTTAGAAAAGCCACGCAGAAGGGGTTTAAATGTAAATGGAGAAGCAGTAGCCAAAGACATGAATGGGATTCGTAAAATGGTACTAAAGGCTAAGGCCGATTTGCAAAAAGAAGAAATGATGGATAGCAAGCTTGCAACCTTGGCCGTTGATGCAGTAAAAGCATTGCAATTTGCACTAAAAAATACCTTTGACTTTTACAATGGATATGACCCCATGTTTAGTTGGTGGGTACCAAAAACTTATTCCGATTTAGACAGCAGTTTGGCTTCTTATGCAACGGCAGTCAGGGGTAAGGGTAAGAATATGGATGCCAAACCCAAGGATGATGGTAGCGGTATTACGGGCATTTCTGTTGGAAGAGATGAATTGGTAAGACAACTTAAAAGAGAATATATTCCTTATACACCTGAAGAGTTAATAGAAATTGCCAACAAAGAATTTGCTTATTGTGATGCCGAGTTGTTAAAAGCCTCTAAAGAAATGGGCTTTGGTACTAATTGGAAAGAAGCGCAAGAAAAAGTCAAAAACACTTTTGTGGAGCCAGGCAAACAGCCTCAAGAAATGTATGAACTCTACAAACAATCTATTGATTTTTTGAAAAAGAATAACCTACTCACCATTCCAGAATTGTCAGAAGAAAGCTGGAGGGTGATGATGATGAGCCCAGAACAACAATTGGTCAATCCATTCTTTACGGGAGGAGAAACACTCACCATTTCTTATCCAACCAGCACCATGGGTTATGAAGAAAAACTCATGAGCATGCGTGGTAATAACCCTGCTTTTTCAAGGGCTACCGTTCACCATGAATTGATTGCTGGCCACCACTTGCAGGGTTATATGTCTGCTAGAAACAAAGTTTACAGAAGAGATTTATTAGGTACCAATACACCGTTTTGGGTTGAAGGTAGCGCCTTGTATTGGGAGCTTTTATTATGGGATTTAAAATTTCCTAGAACCCCAGAAGAACGCATTGGCATGTTGTTCTGGAGAATGCACCGTTGTGCTAGAATTATTTTTTCTTTGAATTTCCACTTGGGTAATTGGACTCCCAAACAATGCGTAGACTTTTTGGTTGACCGTGTAGGGTTTGAAAAAGCAAATGCGGAAGGTGAAGTGCGTAGGTCATTTGTGGGTAGTTATCCTCCCTTATACCAATTGGCTTATATGACTGGTGGTATGCAATTGTATGCCATGAAAAAGGAATTGGTAGACAACAAAAAGAAAATGACACTCAAACAATACAATGACGCCATTTATTCAGAAGGAAGTATGCCTATTGAGTTGTTAAGAGCCATTATAACCAACCAACCCATTAAAAAAGACTTTAGTACCAATTGGCGTTTCTATGATTTAAGTAAATAATACATTTCAATTGAAAGTAGCTGATTGAATTATTGTCAAATAGATATTATCAGTAACTTTAATTAGATATATCCAAAACTGTAATCCAATGAAAAGAAGGAAAGCGATTGGTCTATTATTATTAGCCGGCGGCGGAACAGCTGCTAGCTTGGGTGGACTAAAATGGTACCAATTAAACCATACTCCAGATCTTGGTTATCTAACAGGCAAGTTGAATTTACTATCGGCTTTAGCAGAAACCATTATTCCCAAAACGGATACACCTGGCGCCAAAGAAGCAGGGGTAGGTCAGTACTTAATGGATATGATCAAAGACTGTACCGATAGAAAAACCCAGAATAAGTTTCTAGATGGATTAAAAGACTTAGAACAATACACCCAAGATAAATACAACAAGCCTTATGAAACCTGTTCTGCAGAAGAACAGGTTCTTGTCATGAAGCATTTTCAAGAAAAGGGCAAACCCTATAAAGGTATTATTGGAAAAGCTCAAAACAAATTTTTAGGCAAATCCTTTTTTACCACACTCAAAGAATATACGGTTACGGGATATTGTACTTCTCAGTTGGGTGCTACCCAAGGGCTTGCTTATTTACCTATTCCTGGACCCTATATTGGATGTACTACTTTAACCAAGGGGCAAAAATCTTGGGCAACCAAATAAATCCTTAAATGCTGTTCTATGCAAGAATATGATGCAATTGTAGTTGGCTCTGGAATCAGTGGTGGATGGGCCGCCAAAGAACTTTGTGAAAAAGGATTAAAAACCTTGGTCTTAGAACGCGGACCTAATGTAGAACATATTAAGGATTACAAAACTGCCAGTATGGACCCATGGGAGTTCAAATACCATTTGGCCAATCCCATGTCTGATGCAGTAGAAAGCCCTGTTCAAAGCAGGGTATTCAACCAGGGCAGCAAACATTTTTTTGTTAACGATAGTCAACATCCATACATACAAGACACGCCCTTTAGTTGGGTGCGAGGTTATCAAGTTGGAGGTAGATCACTAACCTGGGGCAGGCAATGTTATCGCTGGAGCGATTTAGACTTTGAAGCAAATGCCAAAGATGGACATGGAGTAGACTGGCCCATTAGGTACAAAGACATTGCACCATGGTATGATTATGTAGAACAATATATTGGTGTGAGTGGCAATTTAGAAGGCCTACCCCAATTGCCCGATGGCAAGTTTCTACCACCTTTTGATTTAAATTGCGTTGAAGCAGATTTTGCACAAAAGACAAAGGCCAAATACAAAGACAGAATAGTCACCATTGCAAGGGTTGCCAATCTATCAAGAGGATGGAATGGCAGAGGACCTTGTCAATCTAGAAATCTTTGTGAAAGGGGTTGTCCTTTTGGTGGATATTTTAGTAGCAATGCAGCAACGCTTCCTGCTGCAGCACTTACAGGTAATCTTACCATCATCCCAAATTCCGTAGTAGTTAGTTTAATATGGGATGCAAAGAAAAGCAAGGTAACTGGTGTAACAGTTATTGATGCTGAAACCAAACAGACCAGAGAATATTTTTCAAAAATCATTTTCTTAAATGCATCTACCATTAATACTGCAGCCATTTTATTAAGGTCTGTAACTAAAGAACATCCCAATGGAATTGGCAATGCCAGTGGACAGGTAGGAAAGAATTTAATGGATCATTTTACTTTTTCTGGTGCTAAAGGAGAACACCCGGGATTAAAAGACAATTATTATCAAGGTAGAAGAGCTTTTGGTATTTATGTTCCAAGATTTAGAAATCTTGGACCTGATTCCATGCGAACGGATTATGTACGCGGATTTGGTTACCAAGGTGCTGGACAAAGATTGGGATGGAATGAAAAAATGGGCGCTGATGATTTTGGTGCAGGATTTAAGGAAAGTATTACAACACCTGGTCCATGGGAAATGGTCTTGGGTACTTATGGCGAGACCTTGCCTAATGAAAAAAATGGGATCAGTTTTGACAAGGATAAAAAAGACCAATGGGGACTTCCCATTTTACATATTTCATTAGAATATGGAGACAATGAGAATGCCATGCGTCAAGATGGTATCAAAACTGCTGTGGAAATGTTAGAAGCAGCAGGCATGAAAAATGTCAGTATTTTGGATTATAGAAATCCTCCCGGATCTGCTGTTCATGAAATGGGAACAGCTAGGATGGGAAGGGACCCAAAAACATCAGTTTTAAACGAACACAACCAATTACACGAAGCTAAAAACGTTTTCATTACAGATGGTGCTTGTATGTCTTCATCGGGTTGTCAAAATCCATCCCTGACTTATATGGCACTAACTGCTAGGGCTTGTGATTTTGCAGTAACAGAATTAAAAAAAATGAACCTTTGATGTGGTCATTCACCAAAGGTTCATAAAATGAATCAAACTTGATTGTTGATTTATCTGTAGGTATTCCCTGAAGCAATTGCTGGTTTTGCCAAATTCCAAAATACATCCGGCTGGGGAATTGGATAAAAATTGCTTCCAATATTGTTGAGCAAACTTACATGTCCACCCATTAAGCCATATTCATAATTGTCAATAAAATTGGCAGCAAACTCATCATGGTGTTCTGTGTTTAAATTGGCGCAGGTATTTCCAGAAACCACTAAGTCACTGATACTTGTTTTACCAGGAATATTCAGTCTATCAAATTCCTGAAATTCAAATGCGGAATATTTTAATGATCCATTACAATTGTTGTTGTAAAAATGTGAGGTCTTTTTAACTGTTCCAAAACTAACCGCCCAAGATGCAGCTAGATGGCCTTGATATTGGGTAATTTTATTGCCATAAAATTCTGCAGTACCCGTGAACAGAAAAATCCGATTGTCATTGGTTAAACCCAAATTGATTCTTGCAAGGGCATTATTAAACACCAATGCATTGTCAATGGCAGGAAAATAAAAAGCGGATCCAGGATTTGCATCAGAAATGGTACAGGCAGAAATTTCAAAATTTTTGACTAAATCAATAACAGTATTATTATCAACTCCACCACCAATACTTGAACTACCAACATTGATAAAACTACATTTTCTAAATGCAATATTTTTGAATGGAATTGTAGCGTCTGTTCCGTCCCAAACAGTTCCACCTGAAGTGAAAATTCCTTCCGCATTATTTTTAAACACATGACCCGTTACTACTAAACCGTCTATTTTATTAGATAAATAGAGTTGTCTATAACCACAATTCTGTGTGGTTCCTCCTTTAATGGTTACGTTTTTTAAATTTTCCAATTGGAGTACATTGTAAAAACCTGGTTGGGTTTGGTTTAATCCATCAAGTATCACACCTGTCAATTGAATGGTTACATTGGAAAGCCCTTTGATGGTTATTCCTCCGCCATTATTATAGATTCCAGGTTTAACTACTATAATAGTTCCACTTGCATAAGTACCTGAAATACTTAAATTGGAACTACCATCACCAACATACACCGTTCTATTTCTGAGCGCTGTTGATTCTCTAACAATATTGTCAGACACTGGCTCTTCAACAATAGTTTCAATAGTTTTTTGACAAGCTCCCAATAAGATTATGGGCAACAACAAAAGGATGGATTTTTTCATAACGCCTTGTTTTAACAAATGAATAATAGGACTGGAAGACCAATCCAATTCAGAATAAAAGACAAAGGGGTTACGAACCGTTCATTGCTGAAAATGGTTAAATAAAGGACTGTTTAAAGAGTACTGTCTAATTGACCTAGTTAAATTTTTGGGGGTTACAAAACATACAACCAAGAATCGGTTGCTGTATCAAATATAAACAACTTGAAAACATCCTACATCAAGATTCATAAAAATAAATCGTCAATTTTAAAAGGACTATTGTTGATAGGTATTGCCACTTACAACAGAAGGTTTTGCTAAATTCCAAAAAACTCCAGGTGAAGGAGCTGCATAAAAGTTTCTGCCAATATTATCTTTTACTGAAACCTTGCCACCCATGATTCCATATTCGTAATTGTCAATAAAATTGGCGTCAAAACCTGTATGTTTTTGAGTATTCAAATTGCTGCAAGTATTCCCTGTAACTTCTAAGTCTCCATAAGTAGTCTTTCCTGGAATTTTATAGATGGCAAATTCCTGAAATTCAAATGCGGAATATTTAAGAGAACCGTTACAAGTATTTTTATAAAAATGGGATGTCTTGGGTTTTGTTCCAAAACTTACTGACCATAATCCTGCAACATGCCCTTGATATAAATTAGCTGTGTTGTTATAAAATTCAGCAGTACCTATAAAGAGAAAAATCCGGTTATCATTGGTCAAATTCATGTTCACGCTATCAATAGTATTATTGAATACCATGGCACTATCCACTGCTGGAAAATACATAGCTGTTCCCGGATTACCCCCCTTCCATTTACAACCTGAAATTTCAAAATTTTTAACTAGATCATTAACGGTACCTGTTGCTTGGTCCATAGAACTACCAATAACAGAATTGCCGCAATTAGTAAAATTGCAGTTTCTAATAGCAAAATTGTGCAAACCCAATGTGGCGTCTGTTCCATCCCATTTAACTCCTGCATTAAAGAAAATGCCTTCATTATTATTGATGAAACTATGATTAGAAAAAATGACGTTTTTACATTGTCCACTGATATACATCATTCTATACCCATTATATTGGGTAGTGCCACCAAATACAGAAACATTGTTCAATTTATTTAAGAATAGTACATTATAGAATCCATCTTTTGTTTGGCTTAATCCATCTAAAATCACTCCATTTAATTGAACCGATACATTGCTTAATTGATCAAGGGTTATACCTCCTCCTTTGTTATAAACTCCTGGTTTTACAATAATCAATGTGCCAGATTTGTAATTACCTGAAATAGTCAAATTAGAGCTTCCGTCTCCAACATAAACAGTGTCTGTTATTGGTGGTATAACTATGGGGGTGTTCACAACAGGTGCAGTTACGGCTGTATCTCCTGATCTTGAACAAGCTGAAATAAGCAAGGTAAAAGCTAATATTAAATTGAAATTCATCAGATGTAGGGAATTGATGATATAAAAATAACTGAACCCAAGCATCCTTGATGTAGTAAAAGTTTGCATTATAGCATAACAGTTTCACCCATCATGGCTGATTGGCAATCAAGGCTTAAAACGCCATATTTCTCCATTTATTATCTTTTTTGTTCATTTTTATCTTTGAACTCAGATTTAATTAATCTCAAAAGCAATGGAAAAGCAGGTTCGGGCATGCCGCCATGGTCAAAACCATCTAATTCATAGAGACTGGTTTTTTTATGCCCAACCAATTCCATCATTCTTTTTAGGTAAGCGTTCTCTTCATATCGGCCATATAATTCCAATTCCCTGTCACCGGTTATTAAGATCATAGGTGGTGCATCTGCTCTAACGAAAAAAAGTGGAGCGTATTTGTCAATAGTAGGTTGTAAAGCGCCCATACCCTGTTCTTTGCGATAGGTGAAATGTGAGATGGCCTGACCACTAAATGGAATCAGCGCTGCAATTCTATTGGCGTCAATTTGATATTTGGCCAAGTATGATTTATCTAATGTAATCATCATACCCAAATATCCTCCAGCTGAATGACCCGTAAGGATTAGTTTGTCTGGGTCTCCTCCGTATTCCCCAATATGCTGAAAGATCCATGCCATAGCAGCTGCAGCGTCTTCAATAATGGCAGGAACAGTTGCCTTTGGCGATAAACGATATCCCACACCAACAACGGCATAACCCTTTTCCATCAAGGCTTTTGGAATTTCTTTACTTCCGCCAGTTAATCCCCCACCGTGAAACCAAACAATGGTAGCAAAGTTTTTTTGTCCCTTGGGAAAGTACAAATCCAATTTACATTGTGATGCTATATAAGCATCTTTCTGTTCAATTGCTGCAGGATAATAGTGTAGGTTTTGTTCTAACTGATAGTTGGTTTGTGCGTTTAGGTTTAGCACATAAAAAAAGCAACTAACAAGAAGTAGTTGCTGTAAATATTGTTTTTGCTTCATTTTTATCATTGAGCTATGAAGCTACAAATTATTTTAACTGATAGACCCTGACCCAGTCTACTTCATATTTATTGTTATATACAGACTGATTAGGGTTTCCTCCATTCTTACCCCCCAAGGCCAAATTAATCAGCATATAATGGGGTTGTTTAAATGGCTCAAAACCACTGCCATCTTTGTTTTGCAAAGCAGAGAGTGGTACTTTATTCAAAAGCTGGTTATCGCAGTATAGAGCAATCTGTTTTTCCGTCCAATCCATGCGCCAAACATGAAATTTTGAAGCCCAGGCTTGACCACCCAATGAATCAGTAGAAAAGGTTTTACTAAACCACTCAGGTTTCCCGTCTTTTCCACCACAGGCAATATTGGCCAATAGCATACCACTATAATACTCCATGATGTCTATTTCTCCATTATAGGGCCAATGTTGTCCAACACCCAGAGTCCACCAAGCTGGCCATAAACCAGCGTCTATATTTACTTTGGCCCGCAGTTCAAAACGGCCATATTTCCAAGATTGTTTGTTTTTGGAAACAAGACTAGCAGAACTATAACGAATAGTTCTACGCTGTTTGTTCCACTCGCGTGAAGTTTCATCAAACATGGGGTTGTCTCTTTCTTCCTTTCTGATTTCTATGACCAATAAACCATCTTCACAATAGGCGTTTTCTGGTTGATACCATTGTAGCTCTTGGTTGCGGACAAAGCCATGCTCATAACCCCAATTGGTGCTGTCAGGTCTACCATCTTTATTAAACTCATCGGACCAAACCAATTGGTATCCGTCATTGCCCTCATTACTAGCGTAGCTAATTGCTGCAGGATCTCCTAACAAAAATTCAAGTGGCAATTGCACTCTTTTTGCCCATGCTGTTTCAGAGTGATCTTCTCCCGGAAAAGCTTTTGATAAAAAATTACTAGGGCCATAACCTTTGGATAAAATAATCTCATCCGCTTTTTTTTGCAAAGCTGGATACATGGCGTCTAGGGTAGCCGTACCGTGATCAAAATAAAGTAAGTGTGTTTTGGGATCAGGCAAATGTGTTTTTAAATAATTAAAAAACGCATCTGAAATGGGGTTGTTGTTTATTGAAAAAGTCCCGGGCCAATGTGTAGACAAACAAGCTGCTCCGCCAAATACTAGCGGGTACTCGCAAATGGCATACATAGAGATTAATCCACCCATACTACTACCTGCAATAAACGTATTTTGTCTATCTTTCTTGGTAGCGTAATGCTTGTCTACAAAAGGCTTTAATTCGGTAACCAAAAATTTCAAGTAATTGTCCGATACTGGTTGGAATACTTCTTTAGTCCTTCCCGCATTTTGTAAATCTTTTACCACCCAATCTTGTTGTGCTTTGGTTAAGGATTGAAAAGGCTTTTGCGGAAAATAGTCAGAATGCCTTGTAGGACCACCATTCCAAACACCTACTAGTATAAAGTCTTTGACACTTCCATGCTTCATAAGTTTAGCAGCCGCATCATCTACATCCCAAGCTTTTTTGTTCCAAGTGGTGCTACTATCAAAAAGCATTTGTCCGTCATGCATATACAAAACGGCATAGGATTTTTTGGCAGAGTAGCCTTCTGGTAACCATATATCAACATTGCGGGCTGTAACAAACTTTGAGGGAAAGCTATCAATCCTATATACTGTTCCAGAAACCGTTTGGGGTAATTGAGCTACAGCAGCAAACTCGGTGATGACTGCAATGAATAAACATAGAATTTTAAAACGCATGGGGCTTACTTTACAATCAAGTTGTAAATGTAACGAAACTATTTACCGATTATTTTCTGATACCGCTGTAAAGCCTCTAAAAAATAATAATCTGCATAGATCAAGGGCACGTCTATTTCAACACCATGTGGAATACTTCCTACGCTATGTTTGAGTAAGAAATTGGCATCGGACCCTTCGGTAGCCCTATAGGCTGGACTAGCCAATGATTCTAGAATAGCAATGGCTTGAGCCTGATACCATTTAGATTTAGCACCGGCATAATTGGCCAATTCAAACAAGGCAGAAGCTGTAATGGCTGCCGCTGATGCGTCTCTATAAGGTTGTGGGTGTTGAAAGGCGTGTGAATTTTTACCTGGATGATAAGACGAATCACCCATATTAAAATCCCAGTATGGCACTTTATCCTTGGGTAAGGTTTTGGCGTTCAGGTACCAATCTGCCATACCCATGGCCGTTTTTAAATATTTGGGGTCTTTGGTTTCTCTATAAACCATGGTAAAACCATAAATGCCCCAGGCTTGGCCCCTAGACCAAGTAGAATTATCGGCATAGCCCTGTGCTGTTTCCCTGCCCACCATTTTTCCAGTTAGGGTATCATAACAAACTACATGATAAGAACTAAAATCATCCCTGATTTGGTATTTCATGGTAGTTTCAGCGTGTTTAATAGCAATCTCTTTGTATACAGGATCCCCGGTTTGTTTACTAGCAAAAAACAATAATTCTAGGTTCATCATATTGTCTATGATCACAGGAAAATCATAAGTTTTATTCCCATGCCAAGAAACAAATTTGTTCCATGACTTAATGCTACCCGCTGTTTTATTAAATCTAGTACAGAGAGATTTAGCAGATTGAATTAGAATATCACGGTAGGCTTTATTGCCTGTAAGGCGATAGGCGTTTCCATAACTACAATACATCATGAATCCTAGGTCATGGTGTTGGGTAAAGTATTGCAAAGGCTTTAAGCGATTGGTCCACTCAACTGCTTTAGATTCTAAGTCTTTGTCCTGAAGTGATTCAGCAGCCAACCACAAACTACCTGGGAAAAAACCGGTGGTCCAATCATATAAATTAGTGGCGTGCATATTCCCTTTTGTATCAATTTTTTTAGGAAAAACGCTGGGGCGCTTGTCTGCATCCGCCAACGTATGTTTTAATTGCACACCAGCAAATCTAAAAATTTCCATTACAAATGGCTTGCCATCAGTTAAGGGAAGAAAGGAACAAAATGCCATGCAACAGAAGACAACAATCGTTTTAATCATAATAGTAATATAAAAAATAATTGATTGTTATAGAAATCTGTTAAAGCTAAAATGCTTAACTATTTATCTTCAATGGAAGTTGAATTATAAACTCTGTCCAAGAACCAGGCTCACTATATACTTGAATATCTCCTCCCATAAATTCTATCTGTGTTTTTACCATAAACAAACCAACACCTCTACCCTCTATATTAAGGTTTAATTTTTTGTACAAACGGAAAAGATGATCACTATGTTTTGAAAGATCTATACCAATACCCTCATCTCTTACATGAATCAAACAGGTATTATTGATAAGATTTAACTCAGACCACACCTTTATTAGTGGAGATTGTCCTGGTTTGGAAAACTTTAACCCATTTAATATGAGATGGTAAAAGATATTTTCTAGGTAGGTTTTAATATTAAATAGATAATTGGCTTTAGAAAAATCACTTTCAATAACAGCTCCTTTTTCTGATATTAAATTGGAAAGGTTATTTTGAACTACATCAAAAACCAAGCTCAAGTCTAGGTCTTCTTTTGATTCTATACTGTACTTTCTGACTTGTAAGATTTCAGTAACATCTTTAATTACCTGATCCATAGAATCAGCCGATTTAGAAATACCTTCTACAATTATTCCTTCTTCTGATTTAATCAAGCCTGATTTTATAGCAGCAATCAATCCTAAAATATTAGTTAATGGGCCTCTAATATTATGAGATAGCATGTAAGAGAACTGTTCTAGGTCCTTATTTCTTTGTAGGAGGTCTACCGTTAATTTCTGTTGCTCGTCTTGCAATCTTTTCCTTTCAGTTATATTTTCTTTAACCGCAACATAATTGGTTACTTCTCCATTTTGATTTACTATGGGAGATATCACCGCATATTCCCAATACAATTCACCATTTTTCTTTTTATTACAAAATTCACCATGCCAAGTTTTTTTGTCTACCAAGGTTTGCCAAAGTTGTAGGTATTCAAAATCAGAAGTCCTACCTGTTTTTAGAATTCTTGGATTTTGACCAATTGCTTCATCTATACTATACCCAGTAAGGTTACAGAAAGCTGGATTTACATATTCTATTTTTCCTTCAAAGTCAGAAATCACTACCGAAGCTGAACTCTGTTCAATGGCTTGGGAGAGTTTTAATAATTGTTCATTAGAAATTTTTCTTTCCTTTTCTATATAAAATGCTTGTAATGCAAAACTTATATTCTCGGAAATATTTATTAGAAGACCAATTTGCTCATTTGTAAAGTAATTGGATTGAGATGCGTACATAGTTAACAATGAAACTACTTGGTTGTTTATTTTAATGGGCAATGCAATAGAAGAGTGGAACCCCCTAGGAAGGGCTTCTTTTCTCCAAGGATCCATAGCTGGATCATGTTCTATATCATTACTATAATAATACAAACCAGTTCTAAATGCCATACCACAAGGGCCATTACCTGTAGCTTCCTCTGATGTAGTAATACTTTTGATAGCAGTAAGATAGCCAGCTTCTTGTCCAGCCCAAATAAATGGCTTGACTATTTTTGTAACTGGATCAGGAATGCCAATCCAAGTAAACAAAATGTTTTGATAGCTTACAGACAATTCGCAAATTTGGGAGTAGAGTTCTTCCTTGTTTTTTGCGTGTAGAATGACCTCATTTGCCTTACTAATAAATTGGTACATCTGCCTAGATTTCTGCAAATCAAGTTCATCTAATTTATTCTTATTAATATTTCTAATAATCATAGAAACGCCATCCTCAGCATAGTGGATACTTGCATCATACCATTTTCCATTTTGAGGATGTATAAATTCTAGATTTGATTTTCCAATCAAGGGTCTATTATCTTTCAAGAGATTGGTTAATGGATTACCAGCAAGAGGAAACAGAAAATCACAAATAGGCTTACCCATCAATTTTTGAGAATCAACACCAAACAAATCCTCTATTTTGCCATTAGCATAAACAATATTTAAATTACTATCTGTTCCTATATAAACTTGCTTTATTCTTTCAAATACGTCAGTTATTAATTGGGTTTGATCATTTACTTTCCCTTCTAATAATTCATTGTAATTCTTGAGGGATTGAGCCAATTGATGCTCTTGTAATTGCAGTTCTTTTATAGCCGCAT
>JBEAPC010000145.1:0-7992 GCA_041164585.1 Bacteroidota bacterium | reverse complement strand
TCAGAACCATAGGTTAATGCATAGCAACTCATGTATCCACCATAACTAAATCCAGTTATACAAATTTTGGTAGAATCAGCTTGTCCATTGGCAATAAACCATTTAGCCATGGTCTTGTAGTCTTCCATTTCCCAATAGCCCAAGTTGCGGTGCATATAGTTCACACCAGCTTTTCCAAAATGTCCGCTGGCGCGATGGTCAAATGCTACTTGTATCACACCTTCTTGTGCATAGAATTGTGAGTTGGTAGACCAACTCCATCTATCCATTACAGTTCCTGCATTAGGACCACCATATATGCTTACCAACAAAGGATATTTTTTATTGGGATCCATTTTGGCTGGCCAAGTAACATAGGCAGGAAGGTCAAACAAACCGTCAGCACTCTTGATGCGAATTAGATCAGTTTTGGCCAATTCATATTGGTCCATTACTTCAGATTTACTATTACCTAATTCACGAATAATTTTACCGGTATTATCAACTAGAGTAGTCTTAGTTGGTGTTGTTACACTGCTATATGTAGTTATAAAATATTTACCTGTAGGAGACAAACTAATACTGCTATGATTGAACTCACCAAAGGTTAATCGCTTCAAACCAGTACCATTAAACTTAGCCACATACAAATCAATCCTAGCAGTGTTCTCGCGGCTTCTGGCGGTAAAATAAACCTGACTATTTTTCTCATCAATATACTTGATGCCAGTAACCGTATAATTACCAGTGGTTATAGCATTTTTCAAAACACCATCACTACCATAGAGGTACAAATGATTCCAACCTGTTCTATCACTTTGCATGATAAACTGGGTATTATTGGTAATAAAATTTACCCTGCCACTTACGCGGTCTTCTAGATCAATCCAAGTTTTTTGTTTCTCGTCGTAGATTTCTTTTTTCTTTCCAGTTAGCGGATCTACATCATACATTTTCATATTGTCTTGACCACGGTTCATCCAATACACCAACAAATTGCTGGTTCCTGGTTTCCAAACTGGCCATCCAAAATACTGGTCATCTTTTTCATTAAAATCGGCCCAAACCGTATTGCCACCATCAGGGCTTACAAATCCAAGTTTTACTTCTGGATTTTTGTCTCCAGATTTTGGATAACGAGTTTCTTCTACAAAACCATGAGCACCTTCACTATTATAAATAGGGAACATAGGAATCATGCTCTCGTCAAAATGCATATAGGCCAATTGCTTGCTATCTGGTCTCCACCAATAAGCCCTGTAGCGCGTAGCTCTTCCAAAAATCTCTTCAAAATAAACCCAGCTAGCGTAACCATTTAAGGTAGTTGCGGTGCCATCTGTGGTCAATTGATTTTCCTTACCAGTTGCCAAGTTCACAGTAAACAAATTATTGTTTCTTGTGAATGCTACATAGTTGCTATCAGGAGAGAACATGGGATTCTTTTCCTCAGCCTTATCATTGGTAATTCTTTTCTCTACACCACTCGCTTTTACAAAAAGGTCATTGTCTTTGGTAATTATAGATTTTGCATAGGGCGATGCCATACCTGGTCCCCTACTGGGCGCACCTCCCTCTGTCTTCAAAGTAAGCGCACCTGTTTTTACTTCCATGGTATAGGTCTTAAAAGCAGAATCCGGATGAATTTTCTGGTACATTTCTGCATGCTCATCATCTACCCATTTGAGGACTAGTGGTAGGGAACTGAAAAAATCCTTGGGCAGTTTTCCGGCCAATAGTTCTTCTTGACTAAAGGTTTTTTTCTGGGCACCAGCTACTAGGGTAGTAGCAGTAATGCAGGCTGTAAATAGCAGTCGTTTGAAATGCATAGTTGGAATTTTGGTGCAGCAATGTAATAAAAGCCCTTTGAATTTGGGCGTTTTTTACAGGAATGAAAAAGCCCCAGTTATTGAACTGAGGCCTTTTAGAAAAAAAGATATCTGAACCTTAGATAACCAAATTGATCATCCTGCCTTTTACAAATATGAATTTCTTTAAAGGCTTGCCCTCTACCCATTTCTGAACCAGTTCATTGGCCAAGACCAATTCTTGAACCTCTGCTTCTGTTGCGTCTAATGAAATAAGCAGGTTGGTTCTTACCTTACCATTGATACTTACGGGGTATTCTTTGGCTGATTCTACTACATGAACAGGATCAAACACAGGAAATGCTGCATCCAATATAGAACTGGTATTACCCAATGCCGCCCAAAGCTCCTCTGCTACGTGGGGGGCATAAGGCGTTATCAATATCAACAAAGGCTCTAAAACAGCGCGTTTATTGCATTTCAGGTCTGCTAATTCATTCACACAGATCATAAACCCACTCACAGCCGTATTAAAACTAAAACGCTCCGTGTCTTCTTGGATTTTCTTGATGGCTTTGTGCAAGACTTTTAATTCTGCAGCATTGGGGGCGTCTTCATTCCAAACCCTTCCTTTTAGCTCATCAAAGAATAAGCGCCAGAGCTTTTTGATAAAACGGTGCACCCCTTCAATCCCCTTGGTATCCCAGGGTTTGCTCTGTTCTACAGGGCCCAAGAACATTTCATACATACGGAATGTATCGGCGCCAAATTTCTGAACCAATTCATCCGGATTCACGGTGTTGAATTTAGACTTAGACATTTTCTCTACTTCTGTTCCGCAGAGATATTTTCCATCTTCTAATTGAAAACTAGCACCTGCATAATCTGGCTTCCATTTGTTAAAAGCTGCAGTATCTAGCTCAATGCCATCCACTATATTTACGTCTACATGTAATTTGTCTACGCTGTCAAAATCCTTGATTAAACCATAGGAAATGAATTCCTGTGTGCCTTTTAGGCGATAGACAAATCTAGAAGAACCCTGAATCATTCCTTGATTCAATAGCTTCTTAAAGGGCTCGTCAAATCCAATATGGCCTAGGTCACAGAGGGCTTTGGTCCACATACGGCTATAAAGTAAATGCCCCACCGCGTGCTCGGTTCCGCCAATATATAAATCCACTTGGTTCCAATAATCGCTCACAGTCCTATCACAAAATGTTTGGTCATTATGGGGATCCATGTAGCGCAGGAAATACCAACTACTTCCGGCATAACCAGGCATGGTATTGGTTTCTAATTCTTTTGAAACCCATTCAGGAATATTGGCCAAGGGACCTTCTCCTTCAGGACCTGGTGAGTAGGTATCTACTTCTGGTAATAGCAAAGGCAATTCGGTTGCTGCCAAAGGATAAGCTGTTCCTTCCTTCCATTGAATAGGAAAGGGTTCACCCCAATAACGCTGACGGCTAAATGCCGCATCGCGCATGCGAAAATTCACTTTGGATTTGCCAATACCCATTGCTTCTAAACGCTGGTTCACAATGGCAATGGCATCACGCATCACTACCCCATTTAAGAAATCACTGTTTTCTAATTTGGCATCCTTGGTAGGGTTTGCTTCCGAACCATTAAAGGCATCACCTAAGATATTGGTAATGGGAATATTAAAATGTTGGGCAAATTTAAAGTCCCTATCATCGCCGCAAGGCACAGCCATAATGGCTCCTGTGCCATAACCCGCCAACACGTATTCAGAAATCCAAATAGGAATTTTTACGCCATTAAAAGGATTAATGGCATAAGCTCCTGTAAAGCATCCGCTGATTTTTTTCTCTGCCTGACGCTCTCTTTCACTGCGGCTTTTTACATAGGTACAATATTCATCCACTGCTGCTTGTTGTTCTACAGTAGTAATGGTATTGATCAATTCGTGCTCTGGCGCAATCACCATAAAGTCTACCCCAAAAATGGTATCGGGTCTGGTAGTATATACTTTTAATTGTTGACCAGTGGTAGGCACACCAGTAATTTCAAAATCAATTTCTGCACCATAACTTTTACCAATCCAGTTGGTTTGCATTTCTTTCATGGATTCGCTGAACTCCACGCGCTCCAAGCCTTCTAGCAAACGGTCTGCATATTCGGTAATGCGCAAATACCATTGACGTAATTTCTTTTTCACTACTGGATGACCACCTCTTTCACTCACCCCATTCACCACTTCATCATTGGCCAATACGGTACCCAATGCTTCACACCAATTCACTTCTCCATAACCACAGAAAGCCAATCTGTAATGCATTAGAATTTCCTGTTGTTGTTTTTCAGAAAATCCATTCCAATCATCTGCACCAAACTGTGCTGGCTGATAATTTACTGCTGCAGGAAAAGCATGAAGGGCATTCCCCTCTTTTGAAAAGCTGGCAATCAATTCAACTATCGGCGTAGCTTTTTGGGTATGCTTATTAAAAAAGCTATTGAATAATTGCAGAAAAATCCATTGGGTCCATTTGTAATAATTGGGCTGACAGGTTCTGATTTCACGCTCCCAGTCAAAACAAAATCCAATATTGTCTAATTGCTTTCTAAACGTATCAATGTTTTTGTCTGTGCTAATGGCAGGATGCACACCGTGCTCAATGGCATACTGTTCAGCGGGCAAACCAAAAGCATCATATCCCATTGGATGCAAGACATTAAATCCTTGCAAACGCTTGAATCGGCTAAAAATATCCGAAGCAATATAGCCCAGTGGATGCCCCACGTGCAAACCTGCTCCACTTGGGTAAGGGAACATGTCTAACACATAATATTTTGGCTTATCGCTGGTATTGCTAACGCGATAGGCATGCTGCTCACGCCACTGACTTTGACGTTCCTTTTCAATTTTTCTGAAATCGTATTCCATTGTTCTAACAAATCTTTAACCCTATTAAGACCCGAAAGCGGTAATTTGGGCTGTAAAAAACCATTTTGAATGGCTGCAAATGTAAGTGTTTAACGCTCAAAAGCCTACATTTGCCCAACGGGAACCGATTTCCGAAATCCGGTTTCCCTGACAAAAAACTGAACTATGGCCGCTGTTGGTAAATCATCTATGAAGCGCAGTAAACCCAATTATATCTACAGTATAGTAGGGGTAGCACTGGTATTATTGATTCTGGGGATCATGGGCTGGTTCTTTCTGAACATTAGTTCGGTGGGCAATGCCTTTAAAGAAGACATTAGATTGAGTGCCTATTTGCGTACCATGAACAAGGATACCATTGGCCAAATTCAACAATTTATTGCTTCTAAGCCCTATGCCAAAAATGTGGTGTATGTAGACAAAACTAGCGCCAAACAAATCTGGAACAAAGAAAATAATGAAGACTGGGCCAAGATCTTAGAAGTAAATCCATTACCAGAAAGTATTGACTTTTATGCCAAGGCCAATTATGTGAACAAAGACAGTCTGGCTAAGATTTCTACTGAATTAATGGCGGCTTATGGCAACCAAATTACAGAATTACAATACCCTCAAAGTCTGGTAACCAACCTCAATGAACGTGCCTCTAAAATTGGATTAATCTTTTTGGTGGTAGCCATTATACTATGTGTGATAGTCATTTTCAGCATTGACAATACCATTCGTCTGGCCATGTTTAGCAACCGCTTCCTGATTAAAACCATGCAAATGGTGGGAGCCACAAGGGGCTTTATAGCCAAACCCATGAATATCAAAGCGGTGGTCAATGGCCTAATTAGCTCCTTAATTGCCATTGCCTTGCTCTTTACCTTAATTAGTTGGGCAGAAAGCCAGTTCCCTCAATTAAAAGCTATTCGCGACGTACAACTGACCCTGATTTTATTTGGGGGTATGATGGTAATGGGTGTAGGTATCTCTGTTTTTAGCACACATAGATCTGTATTGAAATACTTAAAAATGAAACTGGACGATCTTTATTGATACCATTGATTGAATCCTTAACTTGCAAACCTTATAACTATTTAAGTGATGAGTGAACAAAAGAAAATGGCAGCACTGTTTGCCAAAGACAACCTGACATGGATGCTGATTGGCGGTGTAATCATTGCATTGGGATTCTTTTTAATGAGTGGTGGCAAATCTGCTGACCCCAATGTATTTGATACCAAGGAAGTCTATGGAACTGTTAGAATCACAGTTGCTCCTTTACTGATTGTATTGGGTTTATTAGTAGAAATTTATGCGATCTTTAAAAAATCCAAATGACACCCGTAGAAACCATCATTATTGCAGTTGTGGAGGGCTTAACTGAATTTCTACCTGTTTCCTCTACTGGACATATGATTATTACCAGTAGGATTTTGGGAATTGAAAAAGATGAGTTTACCAAATTGTTTGAAGTAGCTATTCAATTAGGCGCCATCCTTTCTGTGGTGGTATTATATTGGAATAAATTCTTCCCGCTCAATAGAAAAGGATTTTATTTAAAATTAATAGTAGCGGTAATTCCTGCACTGGTGCTTGGTTTTATTTTTTCAAAAAAAATAGACGAACTATTAGAGAGCCCTTTAACGGTAGCTGTTACCTTACTGGTGGGTGGTATAATTCTCTTATTTATAGACAAATTGTTCAAAGTCCCAACGGTAGAGGAAGACGAGCAAATTACCCTTAAACAGGCATTGATTATTGGTTTTTGGCAGTGTTTGGCTATGATACCTGGCACTAGTAGAAGCGCCGCCAGCATCATTGGGGGAATGCAACAAAAATTAACAAGAAACTTATCCGCAGAATTCTCTTTTTACTTGGCGGTACCCACAATGGCAGCTGCAACTGGCTACAAGCTTTTAAAAGCTTGGAAAGAATCTCCTGAACTATTGACAAATACAGACAACCTATTTTCTCTATTTGTAGGTAGTATGGTGGCATTTGTGGTAGCTTTGTTAGCTATCAAGTTTTTTATTGGTTTTTTACAAAGGAACGGATTTGTTCTTTTTGGTTGGTACCGGATTATTGTTGGTCTAGCCCTATTGTTCCTAATTTATACAGGTAAATTGTAAGCCAAGACAATCCCGCTTTCCCCTATCTTTAAGCACAAAACTGATTGCATGCAAACTGCACCAAAGAAAGTGATTAATGGTTGGGCCATGTATGACTGGGCCAATAGTGTCTATAATCTAGTTATTACTTCTACCATTTTCCCAGCATATTATGAAGCCGTAACCGGCGATGGCAATGAAGCCACAGCCAATGATACGGTGCATTTGTTTGGAAGGGAGTATGTTAATACGTCATTATACAATTACGCATTAGCAGTGGCTTTTATGATAGTAGCCATCATGTCTCCACTTCTCTCTTCTATTGCCGATTATAAGGGCAACAAAAAACAGTTTCTATTCTTTTTCTGCACTATGGGATCCCTGGCCTGCTCTAGTCTTTTTTTTTATGACAAGGGGAATCTAGCTTATGGTCTAGGATGTATGATCATTGCTTGTGTGGGCTATTGGAGCAGTCTTGTTTTCTACAATTCCTATTTGCCAGAAATTGCAGCCCCAGAAGACCAAGATAGGGTATCTGCCAAGGGATTCTCTATGGGATATATTGGCAGTGTGATTTTGCAAATCATCTGTTTTGTATTTGTATTAATGCCTGAAAAATTTGGTATCAACACGGGTAAAGCTTCTCAGATTTCCTTTTTGTTGGTAGGTATTTGGTGGTGGGGATTTGGACAGTTTGCCCTAAGCCGATTACCCAAAGGTACTCCTGCTGTAGACAAGCCAGAAAAGGGCAATCTTTTTACACATGGCTACAAAGAGCTGAACAAAGTATGGAAACAACTTAGCCATACCCCAATTTTAAAACGTTTTCTAGCTGCTTTTTTCTTCTATAATATGGGGGTGCAAACAGTGATGCTGGCAGCAACTTTATATGGAAAAAGCGAACTCAACATTCCAACAACCAACCTGATTATTGCCATTTTAATTATTCAATTAGTAGCTGTTCCAGGCGCATTTTTAATTGCCCGATTATCTAACAAAATTGGCAATTTCAGAGCCCTAATGGTTTGCGTGGTATTTTGGATTTTGCTTTGCATTGTTGGTTATATGCTTCCAAGAAATGGTATCAATGAATTCTATTTATTGGCCGTGCTAGTAGGTTTTGTGATGGGGGGAATTCAATCCTTGAGTAGGAGTACTTATGCCAAACTGATGCCTGAAACAAAAGACACTACTTCCTATT
>JBEAPC010000144.1:0-3199 GCA_041164585.1 Bacteroidota bacterium | reverse complement strand
TTGATTGTAGTAGTGGGGAATAGCACTTGGGAAGTGATCAATGCAAGGAAAAAAGTAGTAGCACAATGGGAGCCCATTTCTGAGTCCAAAGAAATGGTCAATAATTTTGGAAGAAAAAAAGAAGAGACCATTCCTGCAGGACTTGAAAGTTCTGACAAACATATGCAACAAATGCTGGCGTTTCAAGGTCAGAAAGCCAAGGTCTTGAGAAAAGATGGTGATCCTGAAGCTGCATTTGCAGCTGCTAAGAAAGTCATTGAAAAAACATACTCTGCTCCCTTCTTGCCCCACAATACCATGGAGCCCATTAGTTGCTTTGCACATATCACGGATGAGAAGGCCTTTTTTGTTGCGCCCATCCAGATTCCGGATATGATCAAACAAAATATTGTAGCTAACCTAGATGTTCCGGCAGACAAGATAGAAATGAAACTGGCGCGAATGGGTGGTGGCTTTGGTAGAAGGGCTTATGGTCACTATATTATTGAAGCGGGTTTGATTTCTAAAAAGATGAAAGCTCCTGTAAAACTGGTCTATACTAGAGAAGACGATATGACCAATGGTGTGTATCGCCCCGCGTATATTGTTACTTACAGAGCAGCACTGGATGCCAATAATAAAATCACCGCCATTCATATAAAAGGTGGTGGTATTCCAGAACATGCAGTTCATGAGAATCGTTTTCCGGCTGGTGCTTTTGACAACTATTTGGCAGAGGGATGGGAATTACCTTCCAATATTACCATTGGTGCTTTTAGGGCGCCAAGGTCAAATTTCATTGCATCGGCAGAACAATCTTTCTTAGATGAGCTAGCAGAAAATGTTGGTAAGGATCCCATTGATTTTAGAATTGAACTCTTGAAAAAAGCCAAGTCTAGTCCTGTTGGTAAGAACAATGAATACAATGCGGATAGATATATTGGGGTTTTAGAATTGGTTAAAGAAAAATCAAAATGGACTTTAACTCCAAAGGGAGCCCATAGGGGAGTAGCTGCTTATTTTTGCCATAATTCTTATGCAGCACACGTGGTAGATGTTACCATGAAAAATGGTTTACCACAAATAGACAATGTGGTCTCTGTGTTAGACTGCGGTATTGTTGTCAATCCTGATGCCGCCAAGAATATGGTAGAAGGTGCCGTAGTAGATGGCATTGGTAATAGTTTGTTTGGGGGACTAAAATTTGAGAAAGGTGTAGTTACCCAACAAAACCTGAATCAATATCGCATGATCAGAATGAGAGAAGCACCTAAAAAAGTAGACGTACATTTTGTTCAAAATAGCATTGAACCAACTGGTTTGGGTGAACCTCCTTTTCCCCCCATTTTTGCTGCACTGGCCAATGCTATGTACAAGGCAACTGGAAAGCGTTTTTATCACCAACCCTTTATCAACGAATTGAATAAGAAAGCATAAAAAAATAAAGCCCCAGAAATAGCAAAGAAAAGGCTGAATCAAATTAGTGGTTTTGCAACTGCATAAGATAGTAATTCATGCAGATTTATGAATAGTTGCTTTGATGTAACTTTACAGGATGCACCGTTTTACTATTATAGATAATTTTAGTATTTCCAAGATTGAACAAATTGCGCAAGCCATCCGTAGGGATATTGAAAAAGGCGTTTTAGCCAAGAATGCTTCATTGCCGTCCATTAATGTATTTAGCAAAGAATACAAAGTTGCAAGGGATACCATTGAGAAAGCATACAATCAATTGAAAGAAGAAGGCCTTGTGGGTTCTAGACGTGGAAAAGGGTATTTTGTAATTGGCAAGGCTGATACCCAATTGAAGGTGCTGCTCATTTTTAATAAGCTGAGTTCTTATAAGCGAATGATTTATGACGCAATTTTAGAAACACTGGGAAAAAAAGCTAAAGTTGATTTACAGATTCATTTTTATAACCCTCGAATCCTAAAAGACATTTTAGTTTCTAATTTAGGTAAATACCATTACTATGTGGTGATGCCTCATTTTTTTCTCAATGCCAATAAACAAGAATGCAAGAATATTTTACAATCTATTCCTGAAAAGGAGCTCATTCTTTTGGACAAGAACTTCCCCGGCCTGAGCCGCAATACCACAGCCATTTATCAGGATTTTGAGAACGATATCTTTACCGCTTTACACGGAGCTAATAAACTACTCAAAAAGTACCATACTATTGAATTGTTATTAGATGAATCTGACCATCACCCACAGGAATTGAAAATAGGGATTAAGCGTTATTGTCAAGAGCAAGAAATACTCATGAGGGTTACATCAAGGTCAAGTTTGAATGCCGTACAAAAAAAGACGGTATATATTGTAACAACAGAAGATGATTTAGCCTTAGTAGTTAAACAAGCCCGAATGGCAAAAATGGAATTGGGTAAAGACATTGGTATCATTTCTTTTAATGAATCGGTATTAAAAGAATTGTTGGATATCACGGTGGTTACCACCAATTTTAAAGAGATGGGGGTATCTACAGCCAATTGCATTCTAAAAGGGGAGACACGAAGAATTTTGAATCCCTTTTACTTAATTCAGCGGGGATCCTTATAATTTATTTAATAGGAATTTTAAAACCAAATAAGCTGCCAGCCCCAGGTTTGCTGTCTACCCAAATACTACCTCCGTGTTTTTCTACAAATTCTTTGCATAGAATCAATCCTAAACCAGTTCCTTGTTCCTTCTGTGTTCCAGCTTCAGATTTATGGGTGCCTATTTGAAAAATTTGTTCAGACAATGAAAGTTCCATACCTACGCCATTATCTTTTACCTGAAATTGCCATTCATGTTCTTTTTGTTCTGCAATAACTTGTAAAAAACCACCTGGGTACGTGTATTTAATGGCATTTGCAACAAGATTCCTAAATATGGTACTTAGCATGTATTTATCCGCAATGATGCTGCCTTCATTGGGTATGTCTAATTTCATTTCTATTCCTTTTTGCTCAGCTGTTTCCTTGAACAAATCTACAACTTCATGTATACAGGATGGAAGGTCAACGGTTTCAGGATTAAATTGAATTCTACCAGTTTGGGTTTGAGACCATTCTAGTAAATTCTTTAAAAGCTCCTTGGTTTTTTCTGCTGCGTCGTGCATAAACTTGGCACTTTTGGCAACACCTTCCATATCATTTTTTGCGGATTGTCTATTGAGTAAACTGCTAAATCCTATTAATGTATTAAAAGGACTCATTAAATCATGGGCAA
>JBEAPC010000143.1:0-6366 GCA_041164585.1 Bacteroidota bacterium | reverse complement strand
GTGTTCATAAGCAAAAATGGCATGACGGATGAATTGTTGGATCAACTGATCAATGTATACCAACAAAAACTCACCATGCTCAAACAATTGCAAAATGAAATGCAGAAACTCAACACGCGCTTCAAACAAAACCGCGAATCAGTAGACACTGCAAAGACCTATTTCTTGAATCTATAAAAACAGCATAATGAAACCAATTATCAGCAAATTACTCACTAGCATTTTCTTAGTCAGCAGCTTCTCTGCTTTTGCGCAACAAGATGTAAAAGCTACTGCTCCCAAACCTGTTACCGCCATTACTGAACAAAATAGGGTCATTGCGGAACAAAGCATGGCTCAGAGTAGACAACAGCTTGATGCAACTCGTGGTCAGCTTGATGCCAATCGTGCAAAACTCAATGCCCTTGGCACTACATTAAGACCTGTTGAAGGGTTTTACTTTCCAGGTGCTGACAAACAAATTGACCCCAAAGACCTAAAGTCAAAAGAAATTACCACAGAAGTGGCTGCTTCTAAAGCACAGGATATTTATATTGAGAACAATAGTAGAAATATTGAAATCAAATCTTGGGATCAACCCAAAGTTAAAATTGTGACCACTATTTATTATGAAGGTGAAGGAACAAAAGTATCTGATGAAGAATGGTTTGAAAAACTCAATATTAGTTTGCGTTCAGTAGCTAGTTCTATTAAAATAAAATCTGGTACAGTTGGTGGTGGTTCTTATACCATCGCTGGAGGTTCCTATGCTTGGAGCAGTGGTAATAATACGGCAGTATTCAATGCAGATGGTAAAAATATTGGTAGTCAATCTAAATTAAAAAGACAGGTGACTATTTATATTCCCAAGGATAACAAAGTAGACTTGGAAACCAAATATGCAGAAGTCTTAATCTCTGGTAACTTAAATAAATTGAATGTAGATATTACCAATGGTGGATTGGAAATGCAAGACGTGGCCAACCTGACCCTTCGTTCTAAATATGCCAATATCAATACGGGCAATATTAAATATGGTGAAGTAGAATTAATCAATGGCCGCCTCATTATGAAAGACGCCAATGAATTAGACTTAGATACTAAGTATGCTACTGTTGAAGCGGCTATAGTTAAAAAGATCACGCTTAGAAGCACCAATGATGAGTATGAAATAGAAGAAGTAGGTAGTTTACAAGGCCGCAAAAACTATGGTAATCTACGCATTACCAAACTACACAATTCATTTGAACTAGATGGCACCAATGCCGATGTAAAAGTGCGCAATATTACCGCATCGCTGGAAAGCATTAAAATCAATAATAAATACGCAGACATTCGTCTACCAATGCGTGAAGTAAAGAACTATTCTGTCACCTATCTAGGAGCTTATAGTACCGTTTATGCAGGATTTGAGAAAAAGCCAGTTATTGTTGAAAAAGAAGCACTTACAAAATCTGGTAATGCCAAAGAAGATGGCTTAGCGGAAAACCTAAGATCCATTAACCGCTCCCTAGCCCGTAGTACTGGCGATGGGGATTCAGATGGTCATTTTACCGCTACTGTAGGCGATGGCAAGGGGGCCAAATTGGACCTAAAATGCCAGAATTGTACGGTAGATTTTAAATAATTCAATTCTGTCCGGTTGGATAGGCCAACCGTTTCTCATGTTGTTAGTTTACCCACGTGCCCCAATTCCTTGGGGCACTCTTGTTTGCTGGCTTTACCCTAGCTTTGCGTTTCAAGAATTTTATACTATTTTTCCTATATGTCTGAACTATATACCATCCTTTCTATCATTGGCACACTTGTGATGATTGGTTTTTTTGCAGGCTATGAAATTGCCTTTGTTAGCGCCAATAGATTGAGCATTGAATTAAAAAAGAAGCAGGGTAGAAAATCCGCATTAATGGTGGCCAATTTTATGGAACACCCTGCCAAATTCATCGGCTCCTGCCTAGTGGGTTTGAATATTTTCTTGGTTATCTATGGTTTGCTTTTTGATGAATTACTCAAAAAAATTGCTTGGCGCCCCATTCATATTGAAAACGGGGGCATCCAACTATTTGTCAATACCCTACTCTCTACCTTGGTAGTGTTGGTGATAGGAGAATTTATTCCCAAAGCTATTTTCAAAGCCCGCAACGATAGTTTGCTAACCAGTTTTGCGCCAATTGCTCATTTCTTTTATACCCTGTTCCAACCCATTGCCAATTTGTTGGTGAGCATTTCACAATGGATTCTGAAGTATATTTTTAATATGCGGATGAATGACAAAAATGAAGCTTTTAACAAAGTGGATCTGGAGCATTTTTTTCAGCAAACCAAGGAACAGGATGAGGATAATCCTGAATTAAATACCGAGCTTTTTGAAAATGCGTTGAGTCTGCCCATGGTAAAAATTAGGCAGTGTCTGGTTCCAAGAACAGAAATAGAAGCCATTGAAATTCATGAGAGCATTGAGGCATTGAAAAGCCATTTTATCAATACCCAGTTGAGCAAGTTGGTGGTCTATGACGATAATATTGACAATATTCTGGGTTATGTACACCAATTAGACCTGTTTCAAAAACCGGCCAGCATTCAATCTATCATGCACCCCATGATGGTGGTTCCTGAAAGTATGAGCGCCACTGACCTGATGAATAAGTTTACCAAGGAACGCAGGAGCATTGCCTGGGTGGTAGACGAATTTGGTGGAACAGCTGGGATTGTAACCATGGAAGACCTTTTAGAAGAGATTTTTGGGGAGATCCATGATGAATATGACGTAGAAGAATTTGAAGAAAAGCAATTAACCGAGGATGAATTCCTGTTTTCAGGCAGGTTAGAATTGGATTATTTGAACGAGAAATACAAACTAGATTTTCCAGTAGCAGACTCTGAAACCCTGAGTGGCTATATTATTAATGAACACGAAACTATTCCTAAATTGAAAGAAAATATCATTATTGGCCACTATAAATTTGACGTGGTTGCCGTTAGTGATACCCGTATAGAAATGGTTAAAATGAAGATTTTAAAATAAGTTGTTGCCATAACTGCCCTTTGAGCAGGACTTGCCCCTAACTTTGCCGCCCACAACCGCTATCAGAACAATGGCTTTATTCAATAGAAATCCCGATTCAGAAAAAGCAGAGATGACCTTTATAGATCATCTGGAGGAACTGCGTTCCCATATCATTCGTTCCGTTTTGGCCATCTTGGTCATGGCTACGGTCATTTTCATTTATAGAGACTGGATCTTTGATTATATTATTCTTGGGCCGGTAAACCCAGACTTTATCAGCTATAGGGCTTTGTGCAATTTTAGCCATTGGGCCCATATTGGTGATGCTTTGTGCATGCCTCCCGTTAAGGTTGAAATGCAAACCACCACATTTGGCGGTCAATTCCTAGGAGCCATTTCCATAGCCTTAGTTGGTGGTGTGATTGCGGCCTTCCCTTATATATTCTGGGAATTCTGGCGCTTTGTCAAACCCGCTCTCAAAGACGCTGAAACCAAGAATACCAGATTTATCATATTCTGGGTGTCTTTCTTTTTCTTTTTAGGTGGCGCTTTTGGCTTCTTTTTGCTGGGGCCTTTCACCTTCAACTTTTTGGGAGGTTTCCAATTGGGTACCAAGGGAATGCTAACCACCAGACCTACTTTTGCTGATTATGTAGACAATTTGACCAATATTATCCTAGGTTGCGGACTGGCTTTTGAATTACCTGTACTTGCTTTTATCCTAACTAGGATTGGTTTAATTACCCCCAGCTTTTTGCGCAGCACGCGTAAATACGCCATTGTTGTCATCCTTTTAGTAGCTGCCTTTATTACACCTAGCCCAGACTGGATGAGTCAATTGATTGTATTTATTCCCTTATTCCTGCTGTATGAATTGAGCATTATTGTTTCTGCTCGCGTTTATAAGAAAGAACAGGCCAAGGAAAAGGAAGAATGGAGCTAATCAAATAAGCTTTATCCATTGATACTTTTTTTGAGGTGAGATAAGTGCAAACAATTAACTTCGGCACCTATTAAATCTGAATATACATGTCTTTTGTTTTTGACAGTAGCAAACCCATTGCCATAGGCAGCGACCATGCGGGTTTGGAATACAAGGCAAACCTGATTGGCTTCTTAGAAGCAAAAGGAATTGCTGTTAAGGATTATGGTACCTATTCTTCTGATTCTGTAGATTACCCTGACTATGCACACGCTGTAGCAAGTGCTGTAGAACAAGGAGCAGCAGCCTGCGGAATTTTGTTATGCGGTAGTGCCAATGGAGTTGCCATTACGGCTAACAAACACCAGCAAATCCGTGCCGGACTATGTTGGCAGAATGATGTGGCTTTACTGATTCGCCAGCATAATAATGCCAATATTATTTGTATCCCCGCCCGTTTTGTATCTGTACACGTAGCGCAACAAATGGTGGAAACCTTTATCAGCACTGAATTTGAAGGAGGCAGACATGCTACCCGTGTGAATAAAATAGCTTGCGAATAATTATAAACCAAAACTGAGAAATGAAAAAACTGTTATTCCTCTGCCTACCCTTGATAGGCAGTATGGCTTTTGCTCAAAGCAAAGAAGACCTGACCAAGTACGGGTCACTGATTACCCAACAAGGATTAAAAGAAAAATTATCCGTGATAGCTAGTGCTGAAATGGAAGGACGTGAAACCGCCACCCCAGGACAGAAAAAAGCTGCTGCCTATATTGAAGCCCAATTCAAAAAAATGGGATTAAAACCAGGAAATGGAGATAGTTATCAGCAATTGTATCCTGTTTACCAAGACGTTTTGACCAATAAAAAATTGAGCGTAAATGGTAGAAATTTTGAATGGGATAAAGACTTTAGTTTTTCTCTTCAAACCATTGGTAGTGGCGATTGGAGTTATAACAATACCATTTTTGCTGGTTATGGCATAGTGGATTCTGCTAACAAAATTAATGACTACGCCAACTTAGACGTTTCTGGTAAAGTGGTTTTGGTTTTAGAAGGTAGTGCTACTGCAACTGCTGCTCCCGCCCAAGGTAGAGGCATGAACAATAGTCCTTCTTCTTCTTTTGCTAAAATGCGTGTAGCTATGGCAAAGGGTGCTGCAGGTTTATTGGTCATTTCTGCTGACTTTCCTAGAAAGAACCCTACTCCAGTAAAAGGCAGTATGTACCTGAAAAAAAATAACACAGCTGCATTTTTAATGGCCACTATTTCTACAGAAGTAGCTACCGCACTTGTTGGTAGAACTAGCCAATTGAGCGTTGCAGACTTCAAAAACCTAAAGAAGGACAATTATATAGCCGAACTAAAATTGGCTGCTACCAAAACAACGGAGAACCTAGAAAGTAGCAATGTGGTAGCATTGTTACCAGGCACTGATAAAAAAGACGAATACCTGTTTGTTACTGGTCACTATGACCACTTGGGCAAACGTGGTAACGTAATCTACTATGGTGCTGATGACGATGGTTCTGGTACCGTAGGCGTGATGCAAATGGCAGAAGCATGGGCAGCTGCAGCCAAAAAAGGCAAGGGTCCTAGAAGAAGCATTGTCTTCATGACTGTGTCTGGAGAAGAAAAAGGACTTTGGGGTTCTGAATATTATTCTGAACACCCCATTTATCCAATGGAAAAAACTACCGCTGATTTAAATATTGACATGGTTGGAAGAGTAGATACTGAGCGCAAAACCGCTGATTCATTGAACTATGTATATGTCATTGGGCATGACAAATTGAGTACTGACCTGCCTATTATCAATGAAGCGGCTAATGCCAATTCTTCTAAAATTACTTTGGATTACAAGTATGATGATCCAAATGACAAGAACTTTATTTACTACAGAAGCGACCATTACAATTTTGCAAAAAAAGGAGTACCCATTTTGTTCTTCTATGATGGTATGTTGTTGGCAGATTATCACCAACCAACTGATACTATTGAGAAAATCAATTTTGACCTCATGCAAAAGCGTGTCATGATGATCTTCCATACTTCATGGGAAATTGCCAACAGAGACAATATGTTGAAGCGTGATTTGAAATTGAATATGCCGGGCAGATAATATCGCCGAAGGCAAATAAAAAACCTCAGTCTTTGCGGACTGAGGTTTTTTTATGTTTAATATGTCCCGTCCTGAAATAATGATACACAAAAACAATCATTATGGAAGAACTACAAGCAAATCAGTATGTTAAGCGTAAACAAGGAGATTATCCTTTGTCTTTAAAGTTGCAGATTGTACAAGAGATTGAACAGAGAAAACTATCGACAACGGGAGCTCAAAGAAAGTATGGAGTCCAGTCAAGATCAACAATTATTGGTTGGTTAAGAAAATATGGGAACTTTAACTGGGAGAACCAAACTCCCTCAAATATGCCAAAGACCCCAGAACAGA
>JBEAPC010000142.1:0-5171 GCA_041164585.1 Bacteroidota bacterium | reverse complement strand
ATTGATAGTGCTACTGGCAAGGCTTTGCACCTTCCCGCTTGGGTAAAATGGGTGCTACTTGGTAGAGACCTGAGCGATGTAAGCCGCTTTATTATTGCTGTTACGCTGTTTCAGGTATTCTTTCTCTTGGTAGAGTCTGCTGTCAGATTTCTGTTCAGCTTTGTTACGGCCTGGATGGGGCAGATGGTGGTGAAAGACCTGCGTGTAACGGTCTATGAAAAAGTGGTTGGGCTGAACCTAAGTCAATTTGACAAAACGCCTATTGGGACCCTAACCACCAGAACCATCAATGATATTGAAAGCATCAATGATATTTTTTCTGATGGACTAATTCCCATTATTGCGGATCTACTCACCATTATCATTACCCTGGCCACTATGTTTTGGATGGACTGGCGTTTGACCTTGATTAGTTTGATTCCTTTTCCACTGATGATTGTGGCTACTTATTATTTTAAGGAGTCTGTAAATAAGAGTTTTATTCGGGTGAGAAATGCGGTGGCTGCCTTAAACGCATTTGTGCAAGAACATATCACGGGTATGCAGGTGGTACAGGCTTTTGCATCGGAAGAAAGGGAATTTCAGAAGTTTAAGAAAATCAATACCGAGCATAGAAATGCCAATATCAACGCCATTTTTGCCTACTCTGTATTCTTTCCTATTGTAGAAGTGGTTTTGGCGGTAAGCATGGGTCTCTTGGTTTGGTGGATAGCTGGTCAGACCCTTGATGCGGGATTATTGGTGGCATTTATCTTGTATTTGAACCAGATTTTTAGACCCTTAAGGGTGATAGCCGATAAGTTTAATGTGCTCCAAATGGGGATGATTGCCGCTGAAAGGGTATTCAAAGTATTGGACAATCCTGATTTTACCCCTGCTTCTGGTCCCGATGCGGTGAAGAAAGCCCATATGGAGGGCGCCATAGACTTTAGCCATGTGAGTTTTGCCTATAATGAACCCAATTATGTGCTCAAAGACATTAGCTTTTCGGTAAAAGCGGGAGAGACTGTGGCCTTGGTGGGGCATACGGGCAGCGGTAAAACAAGTATCATCTCTTTATTAAATAGGTTATATCAAATTCAAAAAGGGACCATTGAGATTGACGGAATCCGCATTGAAGACTATGATCTTGACAACTTACGCCAGCATATTGGGGTAGTCTTACAAGACGTATTTCTGTTTAGTGGGTCTGTGTTGGACAATATTACCTTGAGAAATCCCGCCATTAGCCGTGAACAGGTAGAAGAAGCCGCCAAAATGATTGGGGTACACGATTTTATTATGCGTTTACCTGGGGGATATGACTATCATGTAATGGAGCGGGGTAGTACCCTAAGTCTGGGACAGCGCCAATTATTGTCTTTTATTCGGGCTTTATTATACCAACCTGCCATCCTGATCTTGGACGAAGCCACTTCTTCTATTGATACGGAAAGCGAGCAAATGATTGAGAAAGCCATTGATACCCTGATTTCTGGTAGAACCTCTATTGTGATTGCACATAGACTGTCTACTATTAGAAAAGCCAGCAAAATCATTGTCCTAGACAAGGGGCAAATCATAGAAATGGGCAACCACGAGGAATTATTGGCCTTGGGAGGCCACTATGCCAAGCTGCACGAGATGCAGTTTGACAAGAAAAAGGGGATTCTGGCCTAAGAGGCAAAAGCATAATATTTTCTGCTGTTTTGCTGACATTTTTAGCCGCCTTACCCCTATCTTTGCCGCAAATTTGGAGAGAGTCATGGCGTCTAGAAGCTTTAAATCATTATTAGTACTCATATTCAGCCTTGTTTCTATGCTGTTTGCCACTGCAGTATATGCAGAAAATGCACCTGAAACAGCGGGTCATGGCACGGAAGAAGCCGGAAAAGAAAAAAAGGAAGGGGAATTTGACCCTGCCGAACTGATCATGGAGCATATTCTTGATGCTCATGAATTCCATTTCTTCAGTTTGGGTGAAACCGAAGTATCTATTCCCTTACCCGTAATTGTATATTCCAAAGAGCGCGGATTAGCTGCTTTCTCTTATGGTAATTTTCACCATGGACATGAAGCTTATAATGGTTACAAGACAGAAGAAGGTAAGATTGTAGCAGTTGACGCAGAAGGAAAAGTAGACGAAGCTGTTACCTTATATGATTTCAGTTTAACCCGTAACGTAGTGCAAATGTTTTTGGCACTGACTTTACTAGTGGTGCTAATGGTTAATGTGGCCAATAAATACAAAAAGGGTGGTGCCAAAACTGCTCCAAGTGGTTTTCAAAACGCTATTGAACCCGTGATTACTTTTGTAAGAGATGATGTGGCTAAACCAAATTTGGGAAGCGCTTATGAAAAATACATGCCTTATTTGTTAACTGTATTTTTCTTCATCCTCATCAATAACTTAGTAGGATTAATTCCAGGAACTGCAAATGTTACTGGTAATATTGCTTTCACTGTGGTATTGGGTGTGGTGAGTTTCTTCGTGATTTTGTTTAGTACCAACCGTCATTTCTGGGCACATATTTTTAATCCACCGGTACCTGGTTTTGTAAAACCAATCTTGGTGCCTGTTGAATTCTTAGGAATTTTCACAAAACCATTTGCCTTGATTGTCCGTTTGTTTGCCAACATGGTGGCAGGTCACATTATTATCACATGTTTTGTGATGTTGATCTTTATTTTCGGTGCAATGAGTTCAGCAGCAGGTTGGGGTTTTGCTCCTGTATCTATTGCCTTTACAGTTTTCATTTACTTAATTGAAATATTGGTTGCCTTTATACAAGCCTTCATCTTTACCAACCTGACCGCGGTATTCATAAGTCAGTCTAGAGAAGGAGCGCATGATGATGCACACCATTAATCTTTTTTTTCACAAACAAAAACAAACAGTATGTCTGCAATTTTGAATTTGTTGGATGTTAGTTTAAGCCACTTAGGTGGTGCTATTGGTGCAGGTTTAGCTGCAATCGGTGCTGGTATCGGTATCGGTCAAATTGGTAAAGGTGCTGTTGAAAGCATCGCTCGTCAGCCAGAAGCGTCTAACGACATCCGTGCTAACATGATCCTGACAGCTGCGTTCGTAGAGGGTGTTGCCCTTTTCGCAGTTATCGCTGGTATCTTGGCTGTATTGAAAGCCTAGTTGCACAAACTTTATCACTGCATCCAAAGCAAAGGGCAATGGGTGCAGTGATTCTTTTTCTTTTAAAAGAATCTTGACCAACTAAATAGAATTTATGCAATTGTTAACACCCGGTTTAGGATTATTGGTTTGGACGCTGGTTGCGTTCTTGCTGGTATTTTTTATCCTGAAAAAATTTGCCTGGAAGCCCATTCTGGAAACACTAAAAGAAAGGGAAACTGGAATAGCAGAAGCCATCGCGTCAGCTGATAAAATCAAGACTGAAATGGCCGCTCTGAAAAATGAGAACGAAGCCTTGTTGGCTCAAGCTCGTGAAGAACGCGCTGTGTTGATTAAGGAAGCAAAAGAAACCGCTAACAAAATGGTTTCTGACGCTAAAGAAAAAGCTCGTGCTGAATACGATAGGATTGTGGCTGATGCTCAGTCTGCCATTACTCAGCAAAAAAATGCTGCATTAACCGATGTGAAAAACCAAGTTGGTTCATTGGTGATTGAAGTAGCTGAGAAAGTGTTGCGCAAAGAATTGGCCAACAAAGCAGAGCAAGAAGCCTATATCAAGGGTCTTGCAGAAGTAGTGAACATGAACTAAAAGAATTAAAATGCCCAATCCACGTTTAGCAGGCAGATACGCAAAAAGTTTGATTGACCTTTCTATTGAAAAGGGTCAGTTAGAAGCGGTATATGCTGATATGAAATACTTGCAGCAATTGTGCAAGGTGAGCAGGGAATTTGTGAATTTGATGCGCAGCCCAATTGTACGCAATGACCAAAAGAATGCCATTATCAATGCCATCACCAAAGGGAAAATCAGTGAACTTACTGCAGCTTTTAACCAATTATTGGTTAGAAAAGGTAGGGAAGGTGATATTCCTGAAATTGCTGTTGCATTTGTAGAACAATATAATTCACTAAAAGGCATTCATGCTGTGAAACTCAGTACGGCTGCACCTATTAGTGAAGAGTTGCGCAAAGCTATTGAAACAAAAGTGGCAGCCAACCAAGGTTTCCCTAGCATTGAATTGGAAACTGCGGTGGATGAAAAATTGATAGGTGGTTTTGTATTGGAGTTTAACAACAAATTAGTTGATGCAAGTATTTTGCATGACCTGAAAGTGTTGAAGCATCAATTTATGCAGAACCTCTACGTAGACAAAATGTAGTTGAGAATAAATAAGAATTGAATAACAAACATTAATAAAAGCAGATAATCATGGTTGACATTAAACCCGATGAAATTTCCGCGATACTGAGACAACAGCTCAGCAACTTCAATGTGAGTGCCGAACTAGAAGAAGTTGGTACCGTATTGCAGGTTGGGGATGGTATTGCCCGTGTGTACGGCCTTAATGGTGTACGCTCAGGTGAACTGGTAGTTTTTGAAAATGGTGTAAAAGCCATTGCCTTGAACCTAGAAGAAGACAATGTGGGTGTGGTATTGATGGGTGAGAGCGGAGACATCAAAGAAGGCGCCAAAGTAAAAAGAACCGGACAAATTGCATCCATTCAAGTGGGTGAGGGTTTGGTTGGTCGTGTTATCAACACATTGGGTGAACCAATTGATGGTAAAGGTCCAATCACTGGTGAATTGTATGAAATGCCATTGGAGCGTAAAGCACCTGGTGTTATCTATCGTGAACCAGTAAAAGAACCATTGCAAACTGGTATCAAAGCTATTGATGCCATGATTCCAATTGGTCGTGGTCAGCGTGAGTTGGTAATTGGTGACCGTCAGACAGGTAAAACTGCTATCTGCGTAGATACCATTATTAATCAGAAAGAATTTTTTGATGCAGGTAAGCCTGTTTACTGTATATATGTAGCGATTGGTCAAAAAGCATCTACCGTTGCCGGTGTGATGAAAACCTTGACTGATGCTGGTGCTATGGCATACACTACTATTGTAAGTGCCTCTGCATCTGATCCAGCTCCATTACAGTTCTACGCACCATTCTCAGGTGCTGCTATTGGTGAATTCTTCCGTGATACCGGTAGACCAGCGTTGATTGTATTTGACGATTTGTCAAAGCAAGCGGTGGCTTATCGT
>JBEAPC010000141.1:0-2900 GCA_041164585.1 Bacteroidota bacterium | reverse complement strand
GGAGAATCTCAATACTCTTGGTTGCTGCAGCGCAGATGGCTGGTGGCAAAGAGGTGGTGAAAATAAAACCTGAACCAAAACTTCTAATAGCGTCTACCAATATAGCAGAACCCGCAATATAACCACCTAATACACCAAACCCCTTGGCCAAAGTGCCATTGATGATATCAATCCCATTTTGCAAACCAAGCGATTCCGACAAACCACCACCAGTATCCCCATACAAACCAACTGCATGCACTTCATCTAAATAAGTCAATGCCTGGTATTTCTTTGCTAGCAGCACCATTTCTTCCATAGGAGCAATAGTTCCACTCATAGAATAAACAGATTCAAAGACCAGGATCTTGGGTTGATCTAATGGCAGTGATTGTAAGATTTGCTCCAACGCATTTAGGTCATTGTGGGGAAATAATTTTTTCTCATTCCCACTGGCTTTAATGCCTTCTATAATAGATGCATGGTTATCCTGATCAGAAATAAAAACGGCATTAGGCATGAGCTTACCAAGGGTAGCAAGAGCTGTTTGATTGGCTAAATAGGCACTCCCAAAAACCAAGGCTTTCTCTTTACCATGCAACTGAGCCAAGACATTTTCAAGACTTCTATGAAAATTGGTGGTACCTGAAATATTTCTAGTACCTCCACTCCCAGTTCCACTTCTATGGGTCACAAAACTTAACCTGCTGATGACCTCTTCATGAACACTCATGGCTAGGTAATCATTGCTACACCAGTTAATCGCTTTTCGCTTAATGCCTTCTGCGTCTTCAAAATAGAAATGCGGAAAATGTTGGGCAGACTTGTTAACGTCCAAAAAATAACGGTAAGTACCCTTCTCTTTTAGTTGGCCTAATTTATCAGCTAATATTTGTTGATAGTTAATCATGCAGTAACCCAATTTTTTCGAACAGCAAAATCACCAAAGGTTTCATCAAGCAAGCGCTCAGCTGCATAGGTTTGAAATAAGCCATCAAGGGTTTCCAATATGGCTGATTCATCTAAGTTTTCTTGATAAATTTTATTCAACCTAGCTCCTTGCCTGTCTCCACCTAAATGCAGGTTGTATTTTCCAGAAGCTGTTCCAACAAAACCAATTTCAGCTACATAGGGTCTGGCACAACCATTAGGGCAACCCGTCATTCTTATGACAATGGCTTCTTTTTCTAACTGATGTTTTTCTAATAGAGGTTCTATCTTACTAATAAGAGAAGGCAGGTAGCGTTGCGCCTCAGCTAAAGCCAAGGGGCAAGTGGGTAATGCCACACAGGCCATAGAATTTTTGCGAATGGCAGAACTGCCTTCCGTATGTTGAATAATCCCAAACTGTTCTAAAATGGCATTAACCGCCTCTTTGTTTTCAGGAGCTATATCGCTTAGGATTAAGTTTTGAGAGCAGGTAAAACGGAAATTGGCAAAACCCATTTGGGCTATTTCAAACATGGCTGTTTTAAGTGGTAAATTTGCTTCATCTAATACCCTTCCATTCTCAACCAATACAGTATAGTACCATAATCCTTCTTGGTTTTGCTGCCAACCAAAATGATCCACTCTTTTGGTAAACAGTACTGGCTTGGCTGGTTCCAAATCAAATCCAATTCTTCTTTCTAATTCTTCCTTAAACCAATCCACACCAACCTTATCAACCGTATATTTTAAGCGAGACATTTTACGGTCAGACCTATTTCCAAAGTCTCTTTGAATGGTTAACACTTCATAAATAGCTTTGAGGGTTTTCTCTTCTCCTGCAGTAAAACCAATCACGGTTCCAAGTCTTGCATAGGTATCGGGATTACCATGTGTAGTAGCCAAGCCACCACCAATAGCTATATTAAAACCAATCAATTGATCTTCTTCAATAATGGCAATCAACCCAATATCATTGGCAAACACATCCACGTCATTATTGGGAGGTATGGCAATGGCAATTTTGAATTTTCTGGGTAAATATCGGTCTTGGTATAAGGGATCCTCCTCCTCTTTTCTGTCTAAGATTTTTTCTTCATCCAACCAGATTTCATAATAAGCTTTTGTCTTGGGCATCAACAATTCACTGATCTTGTCTGCATAAGCAAAGACCTGTGCGTGAATGGGCGATTCATTGGGATGCGAGCTACAAAGTACATTCCTATTAATATCGCCACAGGTAGCAATAGAATCCAATTTGGCTTCATTAAAAGCCTGGATGGTTGGTTTAATATGACTTTTGATCAATCCATGCAATTGCAAGGTTTGTCTACTGGTAATTTTAATCACCCCAGTTGCGTGTTCACCCGCAATCTCATGGGTAGCCAACCACTGTGCGGGTGTTACAAATCCCCCGGGTAAACGCAGACGAATCATAAAAGAATACAACCTGTCTAATTTCTTAGCTGCACGTTCTTCTCTCCTATCACGGTCGTCTTGTTGGTACATGCCATGAAACTTAATCACGGCTTGGTCATCTTCCCGAATAGCACCGGTTAGTTGGTCACCCAAACTTTCTTGGATGGTTCCGCGCAAACCTTGGCTAGCGGTTTTAATGGCTTCTATTGCAGATAATTTTTCTTTTGTTGACATGCTATGATAGATGGCTTTAATAATTGGATTAATACACGTCTTTGTGGTAACGATGATTGTCTTTTAATTCATTGAAATAGGCTTTGGCGGCTTCCTCCGTTTTGTTTCCATGGGTTTGAATAACCTCTATCAACGCATTTTCTACATCGGTACTCATGGGATCTTTTTTACCACAGATATAGACATATGCGCCACCCTCTAGCCATTGAAACAATTCTGCTCCCTGCTCTTTGATTCTATGTTGAACATAGATTTTATCTTTTTGATCTCTTGAAAAAGCCAGTTCTGCTTTATTCAATACGCCAGTAGCAAACCAGTTTTGTATTTCTGTTTGGTATAAG
>JBEAPC010000140.1:0-11178 GCA_041164585.1 Bacteroidota bacterium | reverse complement strand
CCTTTAGCAAAATAAGTTTTACATTACTATAAATAAAAGACCCGATTCAATGAATCGGGTCTTTTTATTCTTTCAATCTACTGATTTGACTTTAATTACCACTTGTCAACTTCCTCGTTAGCGGTTGGATTGTTGAACACAATAGGCGCTTCTTCAAGGGGAGCTGCCACTGCAATTGTTTCAGGAGCAGTTTCAACTACAGGTTCTGCTTCTGCTGCTACAACTTGTGCAACTGGTGCAGATTCTTGTTCATATTCTCCGCCCTCTTCCCCTTCTGGATATTCATGGTTAAATGCGTCAAAATCAAAATCAGGCATCAGGTCTGTTTTCACATAATCCACGGCTTCTGCCAACGCCTTGATAAACTTGTTAAAATCTTCTTTGTAAAGGAAAATCTTGTGTCGGTCATAACCATTGTTGTCAAAGCGCTTACGGCTTTCTGTAATGGTCAGGAAATAGTCGTTTCCCCTAGTAGCCCTCACATCAAAAAAATAGGTCCTTCTCTTTCCCGCCCTGATACGTTTGCTGTAAACGCTATCCATTTTTTTCTCGTTGTTCTCGTACGACACAGTTAATTTGGTTTAAGTTGCGTAATCTATTAAGTGTCACAAATATAGGGATGTTTCAGAATTACCAAAATTTTGCCAAGATAGTTTTAAACTGCCCCTGCATCCTCTTGCATTAACTGCATTTTATACAATTCTGCATAATACCCATTGGTCTGCATCAAAGCTTCATGTGTACCATTTTCTATAATTTGCCCATCTTCCAATACAATGATATTATCAAATCTAAAGCTGGAAAATATTCTATGTGTGATCACAATAGCTGTTTTCTCTTTTAAATAACCATATAAATTACTTAAGATTTCGTGTTCTGTTTTGGCATCAACAGCACTCAAACAATCATCAAAGACAATTATTTCAGGTGTCTTAATGAGTGCACGAGCAATAGAAATTCTTTGTTTCTGACCACCACTTAATGTAACCCCTCTTTCACCAATCATGGTATCATAACCCTTAACAAATCCTAGAATTTCTTGGTGTACGTTAGCAGACTTTGCAGCTTGCTCTACCCTTTCTTGATTTGCCAATTCAGATAATCCAAAACTAATATTGTCTGTGACCGTATCGCTAAAAAGAAATACGTCTTGTTGAACATAACTAATTTGCTCCCTTAAGGTGGTTAAATCCATTTTCCGAATATCGTTCCCACCAATCAAAATTCTCCCTGAACCTGGATCATAGAACCTTAAAAGCAGCTGGGCCAAACTGGTTTTACCACTTCCGGTTCTACCCAAGACCAATAACTTCTCCCCTTTTTTAACTTGTAGGTTTAAATTTTTAATAGCATGAATACCCGTATGAGGAAAGGTAAAATCTACTGATTCAAACTGAATATCACCGGTTATTTGATCTGCCCCTTTTTCTTTGGTATTGCGGATTACTGGCTCGGTTTTCAAAAATTCATTTAAGCGTTTTTGAGAAGCAGCGGCCCTTTGAATCATACTTGCTGTCCAACCAATGGCACTCACAGGAAAAGTGAGCATATTAATATATATTACAAACTCAACTATCAATCCAACTTTGCTGGGATCTTCTAAGGCTTGCAATCCTCCAATACAAATTGTACAAAGTGTGCTGAGTCCTATCATCAATGCCATACTTGGAAAATAAATTGATTCCACTTTGGCCAAACCAACGGCTTGTATCCGATAGTCTTCGCTATTTTTCTTAAAAAAGCCCATCATGGCTTTTTCTTGTACAAATGATTTGATTACTCTAATACCAGAATAAGATTCTTGGGCATTGGTTGTTAGATCAGATAATAAAGCCTGTATTTTTTCGCTTTTCTTATTAATCACACTATTCACCAGATAAATGGTAATGGCTAAAATGGGCAAAGGTGCCAAAACATATAAAGTGAGCATGGCGTCTTTACGTAACATACTTACCACGCAAAAGCCAATCAGTGCTACCAAGTTAATCAAGTACATGACTGCTGGCCCAGTATACATTCTAACCCTACTTACGTCTTCTGCCATTCGGTTCATTAAATCACCGGTAGTATTTTCCTTATAAAACTGGGTATCCAATTGTTGGTAGTGCTGAAAAATCTCATTTTTCTGGTCAAATTCAATATGCCTACTCATGACAATGATGGTTTGACGCATAAAGAACATGAGAATCCCCCTTAAAATGGCCAAACCTAAGATGGTCAAACTGCAGATGGCCACCAAACTACTAAAATCAAAAGAGCGGTTTTCAATATTCCTTATAAAAAAGTCTACTACTAAGTCATGATTGGGTTTTCTTACCACTTGTTTGGCCCCAGGTAAGTGTTGTTGTACCAAATTGACAACATAGCCAGTAATTTGTGGGGCTAATACTGCAAAATAGTTGGCAAGCACAACAAAAACCATCCCAATAAAGAAACGATATCGGTATTTCCAGAAATAGTGATTGACAGCAGAAAGGTGTTTCAAAACGATGGGTTTGGGCCAAAGGTAACAAACAATGCAACCCTGAATAAGATTTCCAGAGACTGTTGAAAAAACTATGATAAAAATCATATCGTAATGTGCGGAATATCAATGTTTGTAGTAAATTGAAAGCACTAACTTCATGCCTGCAAAATAACATTATGGGTGCTGCTTATTTGATTGTTTTAATCGCTGCCGCTATTGCATTTTCTGCTGGTGGTATTTTAATTGCAAAGATTTTTGTTAAAGGAACCAAGAACCCCCAAAAGGGTCTGGCTTATGAGTGCGGAATTCCTTCTGAAGGATCCCCTTGGAACCAATTCAATGTGGGTTATTACCTTTTTGCATTGATCTTCCTCATTTTTGATGTGGAACTAGTCTTTATGTATCCTTGGGCAGTTGTAGTGAAAGAACTGGGTATGACGGCACTATTTGAAATTATCGTTTTCATGTTTATCCTATTTATGGGCTTTTTATATGCTCATAAAAAAGGCGCTTTAAAATGGATTTAATCAACTAATTCTAAACAACCTTATCATATTTATATGGGTGTACCTGAAAATAATGCAGTAGGATTTCCTGGACAAATTCACGAAACAGCTGGAGGTGGAATTGTTTTGAGCAAATTGGATGATGTGATTAATTGGGCTAGATCCAATTCACTTTGGCCGCTCACTTTTGCAACCAGTTGTTGTGGTATTGAAATGATGGCAGTAGCATCTGCTAAATATGACTTTTCCAGATTTGGTTTTGAAGTAGCAAGGGCTACTCCAAGACAAGCGGATGTAATTATTATTGCTGGAACCATTGTTAATAAAATGGCTCCGGTTTTAAAACGCTTGTATGACCAAATGGCTGATCCCAAATATGTGATTGCCATGGGAGCCTGCGCCATTAGCGGAGGCCCTTTTTTTTATAACACCTATTCAGTGGTGAAAGGTGCCGATCACGTAATTCCAGTTGACGTATACATTCCCGGATGTCCTCCAAGACCAGAAGCTTTATTGCATGCTTTGATCAGTTTGCAAGAAAAAATCAAGTCAGGCATGACTAGAGAACAAATGAAACAGTTACCCTAAACATATTTAAGATCATGACCAACGAGGAACTGAAAAACGCCCTTACCGAATTACTCCCCAATGCCGTTTTTGAAGACGGTGGAGAATGGGTAAATCTGTTTGTGGAAGCTGCAGATTGGAAAGCATCGGCCCAAAAACTCCGTTCCTGGGAGTCTGGCCCTTTTAATTTTATGTTCTGCATTACCTGTGTAGATTGGAAAACCCATTTTACCATGGTTTACCACCTAAGAAGTACCACTTCCTTAGACAATATAGTAGTTAAAGTAAAATTAGATAGAAGCAATCCTGAAATCACAACCGTGTCAGATATCTGGCGTACAGCCGAATTTTTGGAAAGGGAAGTGTATGACTTATTTGGTGTTCAATTTTTGGAACATCCAGATTTAAGAAGGTTACTTCTCACAGACGATTGGGTTGGATATCCTTTAAGAAAGGACTATGAAGATCCCATTAACATGATCAAACTTTAACGCTGCAAAGCAAGATTCGTTTCTTGAAAAACAAATTACAATGGTTGAAGAAATAAGAAAAACAGTAGAAGGAGATTTGGTCATCAACGTTGGTCCACAACACCCTGCCACGCACGGCGTTTTGCACTTGGTGATTACATTAAATGGAGAAACCATTAAAAAAGTGGAACCCCATTTGGGCTATATCCATCGTTCTATTGAAAAAATGTGTGAGAGCTTAAGTTATAGACAATTCATCTATACCACTAGCCGAATGGATTATCTCTCAGCTCATATTAACAATCATGCATGTGCCCTTTGTGTTGAAAAAGGTTTGCAAATTGAAGTACCAGAGCGTGCACAAGTGATTCGAGTTTTGATGGATGAGCTCACAAGAATTGCCTCTCATGAACTTTGGTGGGGTGCTATGGCCATGGACTTAGGTGCATTCACTCCTTTCTTCCACGCATTCCGCGAGAGGGAAACCATCAATGATATTATGGAAGAAACCTGTGGTGCTAGATTAACCATGAACTATATGGTTCCAGGTGGCGTAATGGCAGATTTACACCCTAATTTTCAATCAAGGGTTAAGAAATTCTTACAATTATATAAAAGCAAAATTCACGAATATGATGAGATGGTAACTGGAAATATTATTTTCCAAAACAGGATGAAAGGTGTTGGATACTTGTCTCCTGAAGATGTCATTTCTTATGGTGTTACTGGCCCTGCAGGCCGTGGAAGTGGTGTTTCTTGCGATGTTAGAAAACTATACCCTTATGAGATTTATAGCAAACTTCAATTTGATGAAGTATTGGAAACTGCCGGAGATAGTTTTGCTAGGTATATGGTAAGATTAAGAGAAATGCAACAATCCATTCGCATTGTAGAACAATTGATAGATAATATTCCAGAAGGAGAATACCAAGCCAAAACCAAAGCAGTATTGAAATTGCCCAAGGGCGAATTCTACCAACGAGTAGAAACTGCAAGAGGGGAATTAGGGGTATATATTGTTAGTGAAGGTGGAACTACTCCTTATAGAATTAAATTTCGCTCACCTGGATTTTCCAATTTGTCTGCACTGGATCATATGACCCGAGGAGAGAAACTGGGAGACTTAGTGGCATCCATGGGAACCCTTGATTTGGTGATCCCAGATATTGATAGATAATTAGCAACATTTTTTCATACCTAAGTGGCGATACATGTTTAGTTTAGAAAGTATAACAACCTTGGTGCAGGATTGGCTGAACAAGACCTTCCCTCCCAACCTAGCCCTGTTTTTTGAATTTGTGATTATTGGCGTATTGGCCATTGCATTATTTGCAGGGCTTGGACTAGTACTGGTAATCATGGAAAGAAAAGTTGCTGCCTGGATTCAAATCAGGCTTGGACCAAACCGAGTAGGTCCAAAAGGCATGTTTCAGAGTTTAGCTGATACGGTAAAATTGATTATGAAAGAAGGGCTTACGCCCGATGGTGCGGACAAATTTCTATTTAATCTAGCGCCATATATTGTGATGATGGTGGCCATGTTGGTTCTTGCTCCTATTGGATTTGCAAAAGGTTTTCATATTTGGGATATCAATATTGGGGTATTATATGTTTCAGCCATTTCTTCTGTTTCAGTGATTGGTATTTTAATGGCAGGATGGGCCAGTAATAATAAATATTCTTTATTAGGTGCTATGAGAAGTGGCGCACAAATGGTGAGCTATGAATTATCAGTTGGATTATCGGTATTAAGTATTATTGTACTAACAGGTAGTTTGGGATTAAATGATATTGTGCTTTCACAACAAGATGGATGGTGGATTTTCAAAGGTCATATTCCAGCCATTATCTCTTTTGTCATTTTCATCATTGCCGTAACAGCTGAAACCAATCGTGCCCCATTTGATTTAGCCGAAGCAGAATCTGAATTAACTGCCGGATTTCACACCGAATATTCTGGAATGAAGTTCGCTTTGTTTTTCTTAGCAGAATACATCAATATTTTTATTGTTTGTGCTATTGGGGCTACCCTATTTTTGGGCGGATGGATGCCTTTTCATATTGGAAACTGGGAAGCATTTAATCATATCATGGATTATATCCCTTCTTTTCTTTGGTTTTTTGGCAAGACATTTTTCTTGATTTTCCTGATCATGTGGTTCCGTTGGACTTTCCCAAGATTACGCGTAGACCAGCTCTTGAATTTAGAGTGGAAATACTTGTTACCTATTAGCATGTTTAATTTGATTTTGATGACACTGGTGTCTATCAAGGGCTGGCATTTTTAAATGATATTAAACCATCAGACAGATGTTTATAAAAGAATATTTCAAAGACATTTATAGCGCCATCAAATCCTTATTAGTAGGGATGAGAAGAACTGGCTATTATTTCACCCACCACAAGGAAATTATTACCCAGCAATATCCCGATAATCGTTTGGAATTAAATCTACCAGAACGTTTTAGAGGAGAAGTGGTGATGACCCACGATGAAGCAAATGAACACGCTTGTACTGGATGTTCTGCTTGTGAATTAGCTTGTCCAAATGGCACCATCAAAATCATTAACAAATTTGACATTAGCCCAGAAGGAAAGAAAAAGAAAGCTATTGACACATTTGTGTATCATTTGGAATTATGCACCATGTGTGGCTTATGCGTGGAGGCTTGTCCAACAGACGCCATCAAAATGGCAAACACATTTGAACATAGTGTTTATACTCGAGGCCAATTAACAAAACCATTGAATAAACCCGGTTCAAAACTAAGGGCCGGTGTTGAATAATTATTAAGCATAGAAACTTAACAATATGAGTGCAGCATCTATTATTTTTTACATCATTGCCGCTTTTATCCTAGGAACAGGTTTATTGGCGGTAACAACTAGGAAGATTTTCCGAGCATCTATTTGGTTGCTATTTTCTTTAATTGGCATTGCGTCTTTGTATTTCTGGATGCAATTGGAATTCTTAGCCGCCGTTCAAATCATTGTTTATGTTGGTGGAATTGTAGTGTTAATTATCTTCTCCATTTTCTTAACCATTAAGTCTGGTGAAGAAATGCCCAAACCCATTTTCAAACGAAACTTATTTGCCATACTTGCGGCTTTGAGTGGCTTGGCATATACTATAAGACAAATTAGTCTTTACAAATTTCAAGCTCCTGAAAACCCTGCACCATTTGAATTAAAAGTAAGTGATATTGGTAGGCAAATGCTTTCTACAACTGACCATGGCTACCTATTACCTTTTGAATTAATCAGTATGTTGTTATTAGCGGCCATGATTGGTTGTATAGTAATAGCCTTGAAACAGAAAGATTCCGTTAAAACCCTTCAATCTTAAATCATGACAGATATTCCATTAACCCATATTCTCTTCCTAAGCACTGCCTTATTTTTCATAGGTGCATATGGTTTATTTACTAGAAGAAACATGATTACCATGCTCATGTCTGTTGAATTAATGCTCAATAGCGTTAACATTAATTTTGTTGCATTTAATAAATACCTCTACCCTGACAAATTGGGTGGTGTGTTTTTCAGCATATTCATTATTACCATTGCTGCTGCAGAAGCTGCTGTAGCTATTGCCATCATTATTAACTTATATCGCTCTCATCATTCTATTGACGTAGAAGATGCCAGCGAGATGAAATATTAATTGTAAGAAAGGAACCATAATCTCTTATCATGAGCCAAACTCTTCAAATAGCACTGATACCCTTACTTCCCCTTGCCTGTTTTTTGGTATTGGGTTTGTATGGCCGAAAACACCTAAGTTCTAGCGCAGGTATCATAGGAACTTTGTCTTTATTTATTTCTACACTTTTGTCACTTCAAACCGCTTACCAATACTTTTTTGTTAGTGGCAAAGTCAACGGTGCTTACCAAAAACTAGTGGTATTCCAATACAATTGGTTGGAATTTGCTCCAGACCTATCTATCAATATTGGATTGATGATAGATCCCATTACAGTAATGATGTTAGTGGTTGTAAGTTTTGTGTCTCTGATGGTGCACTTGTTTAGTTTGGGATATATGAAGGGTGAAGAAAGATTTGCAACTTATTTTGCTTTCTTATCCTTATTCACCTTCTCTATGTTAGGCTTGGTTTTATCTTCCAATATTTTCCAGATTTATTTGTTCTGGGAATTAGTAGGTGTTTCTTCCTTCCTATTAATTGGATTCTATTTTGAAAAACCATCGGCCGTAGCCGCAGCCAAAAAAGCTTTTATTGTTACTAGGTTTGCAGACCTTGGATTTTTAATTGGCATTCTCACTTTGGCCTTTTATACAAAGACACTAGACTTTGGATTATTAATTGAAAGATTAAGTGCAGCTTCTCCGTATTTAACAGAAATCAACGCTGCATCTTTCTTAGGTGTCTCAGCATTGAGCTGGGGTTTGATCTTGGTATTTGTGGGTGGTGCAGGTAAGTCTGCCATGTTCCCCTTACATATTTGGTTGCCCGATGCCATGGAAGGCCCAACACCAGTTTCAGCATTGATCCATGCTGCTACTATGGTGGTTGCAGGTGTTTTCTTAGTAGCAAGATTATTTCCTGTATTTGCTTTGTCTGATCCAGGTGCATTACAAATTGTAATGTATACAGGTGCATTCTCAGCTTTTTTTGCAGCAGTGATTGCTTGTACCCAAACTGATATTAAAAGAGTGCTGGCATATTCTACCATGTCGCAGATTGGTTATATGATGTTTGCATTGGGCGTATCAAAATATGGTGGTGAAGATGGATTGGGATATATGGGCTCTATGTTCCATTTGTTTACCCACGCTTTCTTTAAATCATTGTTGTTCTTAGGTGCTGGCGCAGTCATACATATGGTGCATAGCAATGAAATGAAAGATATGGGAGGTCTAAGAAAATTAATGCCCATCACACATATTAGCTTTTTGATAGCCTGTTTGGCTATTGCCGGGGTACCTCCTTTCTCAGGGTTCTTTAGTAAGGAAGAAATCTTATTGGCAGCTTTTGAATCAAACAGATTAATCTATGGTGTAGCATTGTTGACTTCAGGCTTAACCGCATTTTATATGTTCCGATTGTATTACAATATCTTTTGGAGCAAACCTGCCGAATTGCATGGCCATCATCATGGCGAAGGAACTCTGACAATGAAGATTCCACTTATCTTACTTGCTGTATTGGCTGTAGTTGCGGGATTTGCCCCAATTGCAAAATGGGTTACTTCTGATGGATTGCCCATTGAATCTCATGTGCCAATTACCTTTTCTATTCTTCCTGTTACACTTGCTTTGGCGGGGATTTTATTGGCAACAAGGTTGTTTAAAACCCAAAATGAATTGCCTGTTCGCATTGCACAACAGATGGGAGGTATTTACAAAGCTGCTTATCATAAATTCTATATTGATGAAGTCTATTTGTTTGTTACCAAGAAAATTCTCTTTAACCTAATTGGCAAACCAGCTGCTTGGTTTGATAAAAATGTGGTAGACGGTTTAATGAATTTATTGGGCAGGATTACGGCTACTATATCTGAATTAATCAAGGGCATTCAATCAGGAAAAGTACAGGACTATGCATTGTACTTCTTTGGTGGCATCGCTGGCTTGGTTTTGGTATTTATTTATCTCTGGAAATAAAATATTGACATGAACCTTACATTATTTCTCCTATTTCCCTTAGCTACCGCCATTGCCATTCTTATGGCAAGTGGCTTAAAACAGATTAGGGTGATTGCCTTGGTTGGATCTTTATTACAATTGGCATTGAGTGGCAAACTTTTGTTGGCTTATTATGAACAAAGGGCAGCGGGAAACCAGTCACAAATGTTGTTTGAATATGTTCAAAAATGGTATGGCCCACTCAATTTACAATACCATATTGGTGTGGATGGCATTAGCATTGCCATGATTCTTTTAACAGCATTTGTTGTTGTTGCAGGGATCTTGGTTTCATGGGAAACGGAACAATTGAGCAAAGAATTTTTCTTTCTATTAGTGCTTTTAAGTCTTGGTGCATATGGTTTCTTTATCTCTTTAGACGTATTCACCATGTTCTTCTTCTTAGAAGTTGCGGTGATTCCTAAATTCTTATTAATTGGCATTTGGGGTAGCGGCAATAAAGAATATAGTGCTATGAAACTAGCCCTGATGCTCATGGGTGGCTCAGCTTTGATTTTAGTGGGAATGTTGGGTATTTATTTCAGTTCAAAAACGGCGGGTGGAGCACATAGTTTTGATTTGATGGAATTGTCTAAAATGAATATTCCATTGGCGCGTCAAATGCTTTTCTTCCCCTTTGCCTTTATTGGGTTTGGTATTTTTACTGCCATCTTCCCCTTTCATACCTGGGTACCAGATGGTCACGCTTCAGCTCCTACAGCAGCATCCATGTTTCTAGCGGGCATTTCTATGAAATTAGGAGGTTATGGCTGCTTAAGGGTTGCTACTTATTTAATGCCAGATGCAGCACATGCCTATTCTTGGGTGATTATTTTACTAGCTACCATTGCTATTATTTATGGTGCATTTGCTACCATGATGCAAACCGATTTAAAATACATCAACGCCTATTCTTCTGTTAGTCATTGTGGATTTGTTTTATTGGGTATTGGTATGCTCACACAAACTTCCATTAATGGTGCAGTGATGCAAATGGTGTCGCATGGATTAATGACAGCCTTATTCTTTGCTGCTATTGGCATGGTCTATAGTAGAACACATACTCGTATGGTGGCTCAATTGGGTGGTTTATTAAAAATCATGCCCTTTATCTCTACGGTATTTGTTATTGCTGGTTTATGCTCTTTAGGCTTACCCGGATTTAGCGGTTTTGCCGCAGAAATGACGGTATTTATGGGTTCATGGCAGAACCCAGACAAATGGTATAGACTAGCCACTATTTTGGCCTGCGCCTCAATTGTAGTAACTGCTGTTTATATTTTAAGGGCTGCTGGAAAATCTATCATGGGTCCATTGGGTAATGATTCTTACAAAGATTTAACCGATGCTAAATGGTATGAAAAATCTGCAGCTATTCTATTGATTTTTGGGATTCTAGTAGTGGGTATGGCTCCTTTTTGGTTAATCAATTTGATTCAGCCAGGTACAGAGATTATCATGAATAAATTGGCTGTAATAGCCACTGGATTATAGGAACAAGGTTTAGTTAATTTGAAATTTG
>JBEAPC010000139.1:0-3425 GCA_041164585.1 Bacteroidota bacterium | reverse complement strand
CTACCTCATCTTGGATATATGCTCCAATATTTCTTGCTTTGGTTGTTGCATACCAAACGGCACCACCAGGAAGGTTACTAAAAGCAGAAGTATACTTTAATGCAACAGGATTGGTAGTCATAGCTGGGTTAGCCAAATAAGCATTAGCAGAAGTATAAAAATCAGCCAAAGTATTAAAGGTATAAATACCATTGATTTGAGCAGTAAATCCATTCAAATAATCAAAACTTTCATAGCTAATACCAGCTTGAACAGTGTGTTTGCCACCATAGAAAGTTAGGTTATCTGAGAACTGCCAAGTGTCAGTATTCAATTTGTTATTTGGTGTGAATGGATCATTACCAAAAGTCATATAAGTTTGGCTATTACCATCTTGAATATCAACGGTTGGGAAATCTCCACCTTTTACAGCTCTATAATCTCTATTGGCAGTATATCCAAAGATGATTTCATTATTCAATTTGCTGCTAAAACGGCTATTCAATTGACCAATCACAGAATACAAGTCATTGTTGATTTCATAAGCAGTATTGGCAAAGCTCATAGCGTTAATACTATTCCTTGAACCACCCAAAGAACCAGAGTTACTAATTGGAATATCTTTCTTAGATTTCAAGTAATTGTAACGAACACTGAATTTGTGTTTGTCATTAATGTTCCAGTCAATACGTCCAAGCCCTTTATCACTTGTAGTTAAAAAAGGATAATCTTGGTAAGCACCTGGATTATAGTTGAATTTGGTTTGCAAGAAAGTAGACATTGCATCTAAGTCAGAAGACTTAACACGCGTAACATTACCACCGCTATTGCTACCAGTGCTTGCTACAAAGCTAGTACCTGGATCAGTCCTTCTCTCACCTTCATAACTCAAGAAGAAGAACAATTTATTTTTAATCAAAGCACCACCAAAGCTTGCACCAAATTGCTTTACATCAAAAGCAGTAGTTACAACATCTTGTTTTCCTAGAGCACCAGCTTTGGTACCAACAAGTCCTTCATTTCTGTTATTGTAAAAACCAGTACCGTGGAAAGTATTGGTACCAGATTTAGTTACTGCGTTGATACTTGCACCAGTAAATCCTGCATCTCTTAAGTTATAAGGAGAAACGTTTACTTGAATTTCTTCAATGGCGTCTAATGAAATAGGGGTAGAGTTGGTTTGACTACCATTCAAAGCCTGTAAACCAAAACTATTGTTGAATACAGATCCATCCAAAGTAAAGTTGATAGCCCTGTTGTCTTGACCACCAAATGAAGTACCATTTGCTTGAGGAGTCATTTTGGTAAAGTCAGTAATGCTTCTTGACAATGTAGGTAAAGAAGATAATAATCTTTTGTTGATATTGGTACCAGTTCCTTTACGGTCTTTAGAAATCAAAGCACCTTTTCTAGCACCAGTAACTACCACTTCTTGCAACTGTGCGTTTGCATCAGTTAAGGCAAGGTCAATCACACTTGGTTCACCCAATTGGATGTAAACATCAGATACGGTTTCTGTTTTCAGACCTACATAACTAATTGTGATCTTGTAAGGACCACCAATACGTAGGCCAGGCAGGTTGTACCTACCGGTTGTTGCAGAAACAGTTTTGTACTTAGTACCAGATGGTTCGTGAACGGCTTCTACAGATGCACCAGCCAATGGACCAGATTTTGCATCACGTATGGAACCAGTTATGGAACCGTTGGTAACTTGTGCCATAGCAGAAACGGCTATCAGATAGGCCATTGCGCTAAGCAAAATTCTCTTCAGATTTAACATAAATTGCAGATTTAAAGCTGCAAATATGGTGTTAAAATTGTAAACTAACACGTATTATTACATAAATTTTAGGTTAACATGCTTGCTTCCTAAACAAAATGTTCTCATTTTGTTTATAACTCAGAACTTGTGGTGCAACGTTTGCGGGTTGCCAGTTTTCCGATTTTAGAACCAGTTTTTAAGCCCTAAGGTCTTATTCCTTCTGTGAAACTTGGAAGGTCATCCATAATTTATAAATGCAATTAAATTTTAATTTATAAAGATTTCTTTTTAAGAACCTTAAAATATTTGATGTGTAAACACGCTTTTCAGTCAGATAATCCGTTTGCCTGCCGTAGTTTTGCAGCCTAATTGATTTTTATGCTAGATAGGATTGAAGATGCCATTGAAGCCATTCAAAATGGGCAGATGGTAATAGTGGTGGATGATGAGGATCGTGAAAATGAGGGGGACTTTATTGTAGCAGCCAGACATGCTACCCCAGAAGTAATCAACTTTATGAGTAAGGAGGGGAGGGGTTTAATCTGTGCAGCTTTGTCTGAAAAACGCTGTAAAGAATTGGAATTAGAGCCCATGGTAAGATCCAATACCTCATTACACGAAACGGCATTTACGGTTTCTGTAGACCTAATTGGTCAGGGAACTTCTACAGGTATTTCTGCCCAAGACAGATCCAAAACCGTCTTGGCTCTGATTGATCCAGCCACCAAAGCTTCTGACTTAGGAAGACCAGGACATATTTTTCCTTTGATAGCCAAAACTGGTGGTGTATTGCGCAGAACTGGGCATACAGAAGCCACCATTGACTTAGCCAGACTTGCTGGATACGAACCTGCAGGAGTATTGGTAGAAGTGATGAATGAAGACGGGACCATGGCTAGGTTGCCACAACTATTAGAAATTGCCAAAAAGTTTCAACTAAGAATTATATCTATCAAAGATCTGATTGACTATCGTTTAAAATCAGACTCATTAATTGAAGAATTGGTAAGGGTAGAAATGCCTACCAAATATGGCGATTTCAATCTGGTTGCTTTTAAAGAAAAAACAACTGGAGCAGAGCACTTGGCATTAATCAAGGGTGAATGGGAATTAGATGAACCAGTATTAGCAAGGGTTCATAGCAGTTGTTTTACAGGAGATATATTGGGCAGTCTGCGTTGCGATTGTGGCGAGCAATTACACCGTGCAATGAAGATGGTACAACAAGAAGGTAAGGGCATTATTCTCTACATGAACCAAGAAGGAAGGGGGATTGGTTTGATTAATAAACTAAAAGCTTATAAACTTCAAGAAGCAGGAATGGATACCGTTGAAGCCAATATTCATTTAGGATTTGGGATGGACGAGCGTGACTATGGAGTAGGAGCACAAATTTTACGTAGCCTAAAAGCTACCAAGTTAAAGTTGATGAGCAATAATCCCAGAAAACGTGCAGGCCTAAAAGGGTATGGGATTGAAATAGTAGAAACTGTTGCCATTGAAACTGTTCCCAATGTGCACAATGAAAAATACTTGCAAACCAAGCGCGATAAAATGGGACACGAAATTTTAGGGCACTAAGCAATTAGTGTTTGGAAGAGCTGGAATTGGCAAGTTGTTTCACTTGTGTTTTCAGTTCTTCAATTTCTTTTTGTTGATTAATCAAGTGTAGGGTCAGTTC
>JBEAPC010000138.1:0-5381 GCA_041164585.1 Bacteroidota bacterium | reverse complement strand
TTGGGGTCAATTTGTTGTTCAGCTCCGGGAAAGTAAAAGCCCTCTACTGGTCTTAGTGTAGTGCTCAGGGCATTGAGTTGCCCACGAGATGCTTCAAGTTGATCGCGGGATGCTTCAAGTTGTTGTCTTTTCTGTATCATGCTTTGTTCCGCAATGACCTTGTTCTGTTCAATAGTGGCTGTTGCAGGTTTTTTAGCACTAACTTTTACATCTTCTTGCGCCATGGCGGAAAAGCTACTGATAAAGAAAATGCTAGTGAGCAGTTTGCTGATAATTGATTTCATTATGCTGTTTTTATAAATTCAGAAAATAGGTTTTTGCAGTATCTACAGACTCGCGGTTTTGTTTGTAGCGCGTGTTGAGTTTCTGCATTTCATTTTGCAATTGTTTGAGCATATTTAATTTTTGCTGGTATACATTGATCAATTGATCCAGCAACTCATCAGACATGCCGTTTTTAGAAATAAAATTTTTGATTTGTTTTTCGTCTTTTTCCATCTGTTGCATTTGCAACTTAAAGTCCTTAAAATAACTGGGCGATTCTGCATACAGAGGAGTAGTGCTAATCCTAGCTTTTTGCAGGTTAATCACTTGGGTAAAACTAGACTCCAAGGAAGCCATTTTTACTAAGTCATTATTAGATAATTCACTCACAGTATGTATGGTAGTGATAGGGGTTGCAGCAGGAAATCCCCTTTGCATATTCTTGGACTTAACTGCAGGTTTGGTAAGAGCTGCAGTAATGGTTCTTTCAATGGTGTCCACCAAACTTGGTGTAACAGTTGGTAGAACTGGTTGCTTTATTTCTTTAACTAGTTCTTGCGCAGGCTGGGTTGGTTGGTTCCAATACCAGATAGCTGAACCCGCCATCAATAATAAGATAGCTGCTGCCGCCCACCTATATCCAATACGAAACACAGGTGTTGCTGCGGGTTCCAAAGAAGCGCTGATGCCGGTCCAGACTTTTGGACTAGGAGCATCATCACCTAATTGGTCCCGATGGTTTTGAAGATATTTTTTTAGTTCATCCATGTATTTGAATTGCGGTATTGATGCGTGTTCTTAATAATTGTTTTGCCCTATGATACTGACTCTTACTAGTTGATTCTGATATGCCTAATTGCTCTGCTATGGCTTTATGACTCAGATCTTCAATAGCATAGAGGTTAAAAATTTCTCTACAACCATCTGGCAAGGCCTTGATCTGTTGGTGTAGTTGGTCTAAACTCATTGTCTTCCACCAACCCATTCCTTCCTCCTCTGCTCTTTCTTCTAAATGTTCTTCCCAGGGTTCCAGCCTGATTTGTTTTTTGCTATGTCGGATACATTCATTCACCACAATTCTGCGCAACCAACCTCCAAATTGCAATGGCTCTTTTAATTGATCCAATTTTTTAAAAGCTTGGATAAAAGCGTCTTGCAATAAGTCTTCTGCTTGTTCCCGATTCCCCGTCATCCTAATGCAAATCTGAAACATGGCCTTACTATACAATTCATACAACTGACCCTGCGCCAAAGCATTTCCTTTCATGGCGTTTTGCACCAGTGCAGCAGGTATGTTGTTAGTTGCTTCCAAATCTTGTACAGTTATAAGAGTGCTCTAAAGGAAAAAGGTTGGAAAGATTCCTTAATTTTTTTTTGCTGCTTAAATTGCCAGCCTTATTTGACAGTGCTACTATCCGGAACTACAAAAAAACTACCGGGCTGAATATGGTTAATATGCACGTCTGCCAAATTCTGGTCTGAATTAAAACCAATGCCAAATAGTCGCTGGCGCGATGGGTTGGACTGGCTAATAAATACTTCTTTTTCGGTTGAGAACCGCTGTGTGTTTTGGTCCCAGATCAGTTCCTTGCATATCAAAGTGTCGCCTTTGATATTAAACACAATCACGCTATCGCGTAAGAAAATCTTGCTATCTCTTTCTATATAAGAGCCATATCGTGCAAACAATTTGCTTTGCAGTTTTAGGCTGTCTGTAAAAAAATCAACCCTTAAGGTTTTGGGGTATTCTACTTTTCTGCCATTCTCGTCCATACTCAACAACATCAGTGGAGCCGTTAATTTAGCCCTGGTCTTGCCGTCTTGACTCATATAGCTCAAGACATTATTGGCCTCGTCTACACCCTTCACTTTTACGCCCAAATTCTTCACCACATTAATGTCATTCTCACAACCCGTACACACAAAAAAGCAGCCAATAACCATGGCTGCTAGCTTGTATAATTTATGTGAAATTTGATTAATCATATTTGCGTGGGATAAACCAAATATCGCTCAAACTAAGTCCAAAAGACAAACGGATAAAGTTTTCTGTAATATTATTAACAGAAGTTCCACGTTTGCCAAATTGAATAGCGGTATTGACAATGGTAAACTGATTGCTATAAGTATTCCATTTTCTAACTGGGATCCCCAATCCAAAAGATCCCCCAGTGGTTTTTAGTCCATTACCATCTGCGTTAATACCTTCCTGTCCAGTAAAGAATCCAAAGCGATAATTCACGGTTCCCCAATAAGATCTTCCACTAACAGGGTCTGGTGAAATTTGAGCTCCTACTTTGAACATCCAACTATCAGTTAAAGCATCGGCCTGGCCATAGTATTTATATTGACTCCATTTGGTAGCCGTATATTCTGCACCAATACTCCAGATATCAAACAGTCCCCTTGGGGCTAATACGGTTTTTCTAAATGTAATACCAGCGGCATAATTGGCCGGCATGGTGATGGTTCCTTTTTGATTGGCCACATTATAAACAGTATCAATACCAACCAACTCACCTATAGAGTTAAATGAAACAGTAGTTCGGTCAATATCTTGTTTGGCCTTCATGTCATTACCCAAAGTTCCACTCACACCCAATCTTACCAAATAGGTTTCAGTGGTTTTGATTCTTGGGATATTGACTTTTTTAACGGCAAATTCCCACTGACTACCTCCAGACAAGAAGAATCCACTAAAAGTACTGGTAGATCCAGATTTAGATTGTTTGTATGCAATAGAATCATTGACAAAACTCACAAAAGTAGAAATCTCTTTTCGGCCAAAATTGATACCAGTATTCAACCCAATGCTAAAGCCTTTCCATTTTTTGCCAATCCCAATAAAGGCTTGGTTTAAACCGCCATTGCCGCTATAAGTTCTCTGAATACTATCTCCAGCAGCTCTTCCTGCTTCTATAATGCTGTAATTGATTCTGCTCAAGGGTCTAAGACCAAAAGCCATACCAAGACCTCTTTTCTTGTTTAAGGGCATGCCCAAAGCAAAATAAGAAGGGATTAAGTAGTTAGAACCAAACTTTCCAGAGGGATTATTGCTTCTAAGTGTTCTAGAATCATAGGTCAATCCTATGTCATAAGAAATCAGAAACAAATTGCTATAAGCTGCTGGATTGGCAAAATTCACGGTTTGGCCGTTGTTATTTGCTGTACCATCGGCATAAGCCGCACCCAAACCACCCATTCCTCGGCTATTAATATGTTGTCCTTGAAAAAAATCACCCATTCCATAACGGGAATAAGGCGAGTTCTCCTGGGCATGCACAGACAGCATAGAGAAAACGGCAATTGTTGCCGTAAAAAACCTAAACATTGTTAAACTCACTGATCGCATACAGGCCTTTATAAATTAGGTAAGGGTCGGCAAATATCTTGTTTTTTAAGTGTGGTACAAAAAAAGCCATATCCCCCCCGGTTAATAGCACGTTAAAGTTGTTGAATTTCAATGCATAAGCATCAATAATTCCGTCAATTTCTTTGGCCATTCCCAGGATAACACCGCTCAAAAGGTTGGTTTTGGTGTCATAACCAATTAATGGAAAGTTGTTTTCGGCCTCTACCAAGGGCAATAAAGCCGTGTATTCGTGCATGGAACGGAAGCGCATTTGCATGCCAGGAGAAATGCTGCCACCCAAAAATTCATGGCTTGGATTTACATAATTATAGGTGATACAAGTACCCAAACCAATGACCAGATTATGCTGTTTGGGGAATAAATCCACCGCGGCTGCTACTGCAGCCAGTCTATCAGCCCCAATAGTCTCGGGTTTGCCCACGGGCGTGCTAAAAGGAATCTTGCTTGTATGACCCAGTTTGTGAAACTGGGTAGCAGCTGCCAAAACGGTTTCTACTTCTGGGTCATGGTTAATCACAGAAGCCAGAATAGATTTATCGGGTTGAAAGCTATTGATCAGGGTCTGAACCGTATCTGGATGGCCATTTTCAAGCACCACCATCTCTAGCAATTCCCTGTCTTGAAAAAGGGCGCATTTAAGTCTGGTATTGCCAAAATCAAAACAACAGGTTTTTTGCATGGTGTTGGTATGTGTGGGAATAGTAGGCAAGATGCAAAAGATTTCGGTTCTTTGGCGGAATTATTGATAGGAATATGAAAATTTCAGGGTTTACCATCATTCGCAACGCGGTTATGAACGACTATCCCGTGTTAGAAGCCATCAAATCTATTCTACCCGTGGTAGATGAAATGGTGGTACTAGTGGGTGATTCAACCGATGAAACCCTGGCCCTGATTGAATCCATTGGAGACCCCAAAATCAAAATTCATCATTCTATTTGGGATACCAGTCTAAGAAGTGGGGGTGCCGTCTTGGCCGTTGAAACCAATAAAGCTTTTCAATTAATTGACCCCAACGCAGATTGGGCTTTTTATATTCAGGGTGATGAAGCCGTTCATGAACAATACCATGCAGCTATTCGGGAAGCCTGTTTGACATACAAAGATGATTCCAAAGTAGAGGGACTCCTGTTCAAATACCTACATTTTTATGGAACTTATGATTATGTGGGAGATAGTAGAAAATGGTACCATAGAGAAGTGCGTGTGATCAAGAACAACAAAGCTATTCACGCTTATAAAGATGCACAAGGTTTTCGTGTGGGCGAATCTGACAGAAAGATTGCAGTCAAATCCATTGAAGCCTATATCTATCACTATGGATGGGTGAAATCATTGGAGCAAATGATTAAAAAACAAAAATATGTTTCTCAGTTTTGGGTGGGTGAAGACCAGATGCAACGCGTGATGGAAGCTGAGAACTTTTTTGACTTTTCAGACTTTGATTCCTTGGCAAAATTTACGGGTACACACCCCTCTGTGATGAAGGAAAGAATTGCCAGTAAGAACCTACAAGTTGACCTAGATATTCAACAGAAAAAATTCAGTTTAAAGGAGAAATTCCTCTATCATTTTGAAAAAATGACGGGGATCCGTCCTTTTGACTTTAAGAATTATAAGGTCATTCGCTAGCGCGATGCTCAATGGCACGCTGCCAATATAAAGCCACTAGAAATATGTGTAGGAATACACCATACTGGTAATTCAAATTGGTTTCAATCAAACAACTAATGGCAATGGCAAT
>JBEAPC010000137.1:0-3866 GCA_041164585.1 Bacteroidota bacterium | reverse complement strand
ACAGGGAAGCTCATGGTAGGCGCGTGGAAGCCATAGTCAATTAAACGTTTTGCAACGTCTTCTGCTTCAATACCACAAGATTGTTTGAATGGACGTAGGTCTACAATAAATTCGTGTGCACAAGTACCATTGCTACCGGCATACAAAATTTTATAGTATTTCTCCAAACGAGCACGCATATAGTTAGCGTTCAAAATGGCGTATTCAGTGGCTTTGCGCACACCTTCAGATCCCAACATTTTAATATACGCATAGCTAATTAGCAAGATGCTAGCAGAACCAAATTCAGCAGCACTTACCGCGTGGTGCTCGGTATTATTTTCAGACCTTACATGACCTGGTAAATAAGGAGCCAATTTATCATTCACACAAATGGGGCCCATGCCAGGTCCACCACCACCGTGAGGAATAGCAAAAGTCTTGTGCAAGTTCAAGTGACAAACATCGGCACCAATCATACCTGGGCTAGTTAGACCAACTTGGGCATTCATATTGGCACCATCCATATACACCAATCCACCATTGTCATGAATGATCTGGCAAATGTTTTTGATGGTTTCTTCAAACACACCGTGTGTTGAAGGATAAGTAACCATTAAACCGCCCAACACATCTTTGTATTGAATGGCTTTGGCTTCTAAATCAGCCACATCAATATTTCCAGCCTCATCACATTTACAAACTACCACTTTAAATCCAGCCATCACAGCTGATGCAGGGTTGGTTCCGTGTGCACTAATAGGAATCAAGACCACATTTCTATGGCTTTCTTTTCTAGCTTGGTGATAAGCGCGAATGGTTAACAAACCAGCGTACTCACCTTGTGCACCACTATTGGGTTGCAAGCTACAAGCGGTAAAGCCGGTAATCTTGCAGAGATAGTCATTGAGTTCTCCAATCATTTGCTGATAACCCAAACTTTGGTTAGCAGGAATAAAGGGATGTAGACCTCCAAATTCAGGCCAAGAAACAGGAATCATTTCAGTAGCAGCATTCAACTTCATGGTGCAAGAGCCCAAAGAAATCATGCTGGTATTCAAAGAAAGATCCTTGTTTTCTAATTGCTTAATATAGCGCATCATTTGGCTCTCACTATGATGGGTATTGAATACCGGATGCGATAAATAAGTACTGCTTCTTTTTGCGTGAGCAGGAATATTGGTTAACCCCAAGTCAGAATCAAATTCAATAGTAGCTTCATCCTGACCCTTGGCTTGTGCAAAAATGTAGACAATGTCTAACACGTCTTTTTGCATACAGGTTTCATCAATAGTAATGCTGATTTCTTTGTCAGTAGTGTATCGCAGGTTAATTTGCTCTTTCTCTGCAAAAGGCAGAATAGTTGCTTTGTCTGCTACAACAGTAATGGTATCAAAATAAGTATCACTCACTGTTTGATAACCCAAATCTTTTAAAGCCAATTGAAGGCTCTGTGTTAATTCGCTAACGCGTGATGCGATATTTTTCAAACCTTCTGCTCCATGATATACCGCATACATAGCAGCCATATTGGCTAATAATGCTTGTGCGGTACAAATATTAGAAGTAGCTTTTTCGCGTTTAATATGTTGCTCCCTTGTTTGCAAAGCCATGCGCAAAGCGCGATTGCCCTGGGCGTCAATACTCACGCCAATCAAACGGCCAGGCATGCCTCTTTTGAATTCGTCCTTGGTTGCAAAGAAAGCTGCGTGTGGACCACCAAAGCCCATGGGAACACCAAAACGTTGAGCGCTACCCACCGCAATATCGGCATCCAATTCACCTGGAGGTGTTAATAGGGTCATTGCCAATAAATCTGTTGCCATAATGGTATGACCACCAGCTGCATGCACAGATGCATGAAACTTTCTGTAGTCTTCAATAGCACCCAGGTTATTAGGGTATTGTACTATAGATCCACAATAAGTATCGTCAATTGAAGCAAATCTATAATCACCCACCACTACTTCAATCCCTATCGGCTCCGCCCTAGTAATTAAAACGTCAACTGTTTGAGGGAATACGTGAAGGTCTACAAAGAATTTGGGTTTGGTAATATTGTCAGCCTTGTTCACTTGGTTAAAGACCATGGCCATGGCTTCTGCAGCTGCAGTTGCTTCATCCAATAAAGAAGCATTGGCAATAGGAAGACCAGTAAGGTCTGTGATCATGGTTTGAAAATTCAACAGACTTTCCAAACGGCCTTGCGAGATCTCGGCTTGGTAAGGGGTGTACTGGGTATACCATCCTGGATTTTCAAAAATATTTCTAAGAATCACACTTGGTGTAATAGTGCCATAATAACCTTGGCCAATATAAGTGCGGTATACTTTGTTTTTTGCAGCAACTTTTTTGAGTTCACTTAAATATTCAAACTCGCTGATGGCAGCAGGAATGTCTAAATTTTCCTTAATGCGAATGCTGTCCGGAACAGTTTTGCTGATCAGTGTCTCCAAACTGTCCATGCCAATAGTGGCAAGCATGGCTTGGGTATCTACTTGGTTGGGGCCAATATGCCTTCCGTGAAATTCGTTTGACTGCTGGTTAAATAAGTTCATAAGGGTGTCTTATTCTTTTTAAAGCTGAATGACTGACTTATTACAAAGAATGGGTTCAATTGTTTGAATCCCAAGGTTTGGAAAGGCGCAAAGTTAAGCAGATACAATGGCATTTTTGCTATTGGATCTCTATTGGGGATACCATGTGCATGAAACTAATTTAGAAACTAACAATGGGCTCTATTTAGGCCTTTATTTGTTTGCTTTCTTGCTCCCGCATTTGCTTGCTGGTTTGACGGCTACCGTCATGACTCCATCCCGGAGGGCCTATCAAATACTGCATTCTTTGAAAAAAACTGATGCCTGGTTGTGTACAATCCTGCCAAATCTGTTGCCATTCATGAAAAACCACTTTAATTGGTCCCGGATTTTCTAAGTTCTTGGTCAAGCCATATTGAATAGGAGCGTATTCTTTTGGGTCCAATTCCGCTTGAAATGTGCCAAATAATTTGTCCCAGACAATCAGAAACATACCCATATTCTTGTCCAAGTATTTGGGATTAGAACCATGGTGTACCCGGTGGTGCGACGGGGTGACCAAGATCTGCTCTAAAAAGCCCATTTTCTGAATGTATTCCGTATGTACAAAAATGCCCCAGATTTGGGTGGCAGAATACACAAACAAAAGATTCAATGGATCAAAACCTAATAGTGCAATGGGAATAAAATAGAGAAATCTATACAACGGTTGAAAAACCGATGAGCGAAAACCCACCGTAAAATTCATGGTCTCACTGCTATGATGCGTAACATGTACGGCCCAAAACAAACGGATCTGGTGGTCAAAACGGTGTAGCCAATAGTACATAAAGTCTTCTATCAAGACCAACAAGATCCAGTATAGAGGCCCAACAGTCCAATGAATGGAACTTAGTTGAAAGAAATAGCCCAAAATGGCCAAAGTGACTAAACGGAATGCCAAATCTAATCCGCCGTTCAATAACATCAAATAGACATTGGATGCGGTATTGCGTAGGGTATAGGTTTTGCGGTGTTGCAAATGAGAAAGCAAGAGCTCAATGCCAATAATAATACAGTATATAGGGGTTGATATTAAGATCAACCATTGCTCTCTTATAGAGTCCATGTATCAAATCAATTTTGGTTCTTGTCTGAGCTATCAGTGGGAATGCCGATATTTGCCCTCGCAATTTACGCAACAATCTGCAACCTTAAATTATTTAGCAGCATGGTACCTGAAATAGACTTGGAAAACTGGGAGAAAAGAAGTGGCGAACACGAAAAGCAATACAAGTACTATTTGCAGAAAGCCGATAAGAAAAAAGTGCTGAAATTATTACCTGAATTGCACGATGCGGCTTTTGAGAA
>JBEAPC010000136.1:0-3033 GCA_041164585.1 Bacteroidota bacterium | reverse complement strand
GGAGAAAGTGCCGGATAGGTAACAAAGCATTCGTCTAAGCCATCAATTTTATTGGCATTGGTTTCTAGTTGTAACCCATGACCAGAAAAATGAATCACCACCACATCACTGGGTTGAATACGCTGTATCAGTCTTCTAAATGCGGCTTCAATTCCTTGTTTGGTTACCTGTGCATTGGCTAATTGTTCTATGTTTTTTTGGGCAAAGCCTTGGGTTTTCAAAGCCCTTTGTAAATGCTGTACATCATTCATGGCCGATAACTGTTCCCAACCCCCTGTTTCAGGATAATCAGCCACAGCCACCAACAAAGCGTGTTTATTGGATTGATTGGTTTGCGCCAAAACCCAATAGGGGAGTTGCATCAACAACATTCCAAACAACCATTTTTGCAATGATCCAGTCATAGCATCATTTTTGAATTTGATTCAAAATATCATCAATGACCAATTTGATTAATTGGGGCTTTTGAAGCAGATCTCCTTCTTTAACAATATCAATTCCCGTCTTGGCATTTTTGTACACTACGGAAACTTTTAAACTAAGTTTATTGCCCGTTACTTCATAACTACCACGGATACTATAGGCATCTGCTGATTTATATTGTTCTACATAACTGAGTTTACTCTCTCTACCCATAGAAGACCTACTCAACAATTCATTGTTAAACTCATCTGTGATTTGTAAATTGTCTAATAACAAATCTCTATCACCCGTATAAACCAAGGAACGCGTAAAGAGTTTTTTCTGACTGGGACTAATATTAATGGCGTCTTTTACTTCCTTATCCGCTAAACCCAAATCAAAACTGGCCACACCAATGATTTGCGGCTCCTGTCTGCCACCAATAGATTTTGCTAGATCCCTAACTTGATCAGAAGCTGAATTAAACCACATGCTAACGTCTAGGTATTTATCATCTTTTAATCCATTGCCCAATTTAATTCCGGATAACAAACTATACGTGAGCAAGCCTTGTCCAAATTGACTGGCTTCATAAGCAGGTTGGCCGGAGGCCGATGCCGACAAAATAAAAGTGCCTGTCTTGTCTTTTAAATTTTCCAAAGCCCTTACTTGGTCTGCAGGCATATCTCTTTTGGTAATCATCTCTTGAGCGTTTGTATTTGCCTGACCACTATTACAAGCGTCTAAGATGAGCACCTGTTTATTGGCTTTAATATTGCGCATCCAGCCATTGAGTTCATCGGTACTAATAGCCACTTCTTTTTCAACCCCATTTAATTCTAAGGAAGAAGCTTCTGCGGTTAACATATAAAAATTCTTTTGACCACTGAGTAACGCTCCATGACCAGCAAAGAAAATAACCAATATATCTTCCGCTTTGGAGCTTACTGCAATTTCTTCCAGTCTTTTTTTAATAGCGGTTTTAAAAGGGGCATTGACATTTCCTTTTTCAGTAGTAAACAAACTGGTAATCACGTGTTGCTTACCATCTGTATTCAATAGTTTTTTAGCTGAGGCTGATAGAGCAGCACTAAAGCCTTCTGCATCAGGAGAGGCAAAATTGAGTTTCAATTTCTCACCCTTGTATTGGTTAATACCAATGGCCACCACATACATATTGGGTGTTGCAGTAGACTTTGGTTGTACACCGGTTTCAACTTCCCCACCTCTAGAAGTCATAGAACCATTGGCCACCGTAGCTTTCACAGAAACCGTATTGGAAATGCCAGGTACAAAAAAGGGCTTTAAATCGCTTTCATTGATACCCAGATAATAGGCACTATTATTCTTAGGTAAAGTACTAGCGGCATATTCCCCACGCATTTTACCATTGACAAATAATTGTACCATGCCTACACCACCATCTTTGGGAAAGATCTGAAATTCATACCTACCATTGTTAAGTCCCATCTGTTGTACAAAGGGAGTTACATTACAGATTTGGATTTCAGAACTTTTCTTAGCAGTAATGGGTTCCATACTAACCCCCATAATCCTGCTTACCAAGCCTGGCTGCCAACTCAAATCTTTGAATTGATCCAAAGCAACTACTTCTGTGCCACAGGTAAAGTATAAGAGCTTTCTGGCTTCAGCCGTACCATCATACCTATCATAAGGATCCAAAACCAAATAATCATAACCTTCCCCTATAGGAAAAAAAGTATACAGCAATTGACCTTGACTATCCCATTTTTTAAATGTGTTATCCTCGGATTGAGAAAGAATAAACCTACCATCCTGACTATATTTTGCTGTATGAACATTATTAGCATGCCCCTTTAATGTGGCCAACAAATTACCCGTATTGGCATCCCAAGATTCAATATTATTATCATTAAAAGTCATTAAAAAACTATTGTTAGTAGGATGGAACTGAATATCATTGGGAAAATATCCTAACTCCTTGAACCTACTGATAATACTATAATTGGTTAAGTTAATGATTAATAAATCAGTCTTGTTGGTAACGTACACCATTTTTGTACCATCAGGGCTAATTGCATGTTTATTGGGAAAGATGTCTTTTGCAATCCATTTATTTTCCAATAGCCTACCATCGGATGTACTCCAGACTTGCAAACCCTGTTCAGGTTTATTAGGTCCGCCAGTAGATAATGTAATAACTGTTTTATTGTCATTGGAGAAAAATGCAGCATAAAAGGAACTGTCTCCCATTCCTTTGAATTTGCCAATAGTTAATCCCGTATTGGTATTCACTAATTCTAAATAGGGTCTTAAATTGGGGTCAGTGAGCAATAACAAATTGCCATCAGAACTAAATATGGGATCACCCATGGAGCCTAGTGGATTTCGATAACGCTTTTTTAACTCCCATTTTTTTACAGTAGAATTCCAAATCCACAGCCTTGCTAAACTATCACTAGAGGCTGTAATCACTTTATTACCATCAGGACTCAAATGCGCATAATAAACAGCATTTTTGTGATCTTTTAAAGTAACAATTTCTTTTGCGGAATTGGCATCCCATATTTTCACCGTACTGTCAAATGATGCCGTAATAATTCTGGTTCCGTCCTTACTATATTCTGCAGAAGTAATACCTTTTCTATG
>JBEAPC010000135.1:0-16475 GCA_041164585.1 Bacteroidota bacterium | reverse complement strand
GCAGATTTGCTTTCATTCACACTTAGGGTTCCTACTACATTACCACCGTAACCATCGGCTCCACCTAAAATACAATTCAAGCTATTGCCATTTACGGTAACCAATGCATTGTGGATCAGACCTACAAAATTGGCATCTACCACTACGGTATCCATAAAAGAAGGAATAGTAGCCCTGGTTACAATTTGACCTTGGTCATTTGTAACGCCTTTAAATAACAATTGACCAATGCCACCAGCTTTGGTACTATAGACGCTTACTGGTACACCAGGAATGGGCTTGTTGGTATTGGTTAATGCACTAATAGAAACTGCAACTGCTTTTGTTGTTTGGTAATTGAATCCATCAGGCGCCACTTTGTTTACTGGAGTTGTTGGATTGGGATTGTTTGATTGTACTTCGGCTGCTTTTTGGCAGGACATGATTGTCAGGGCCAGCAGGATGACAAACGATAGGGATAATTTGTTAAGCATAAAATTGATTTATTAGGGGTGAACGATTTTAATGCCAAAAAAAGAAAGAGGAATAAAGAGTTGAAAATCAGCTAATTAAAATTTTCAATATTTAGACCATATTCCTATAATGGGAAATTTTTCCAATTATGAGATGAAAATAGTGATTGGTTGTTGTTGTTTGTTTGTTCCTAGCTGGTTAAGTTTCTTTACATACGGTGAGCTAGATAAATGACCGTAGGCTTGAACAGGTTTTTCCAAAGGCATACTGGCAATGCTGAAACTATTGTTCACAAAATCAAACAGAAATTGAAATAAGTTGCTATGAGCTCTTTGTTTTCCATTGCTGTAAGTAAAGTTTGTCATGATATGCTGTTGTTAGTTTGCAATTTTAGTTACTGTTCTAAGCCCGCTTTTAACAGTACAAAACAACTGCAAAGCGCTTCCTTATACAATCAAGCAAACTTGATATCTACTGTAGTATCCTTTGCCAATTTGTAGTATTGTTCCTACAAAGCAGCCGTTTTTAGGGCCATATGAGTTGCTCTATTTATGCTAACTAATTAATATTTATATGGCTTCAATGCCTTAATTTGTAAAAGAAATTGAAGAGTTTATGAGCTTTTTAAAAAATATCAACGAAGTTTCCTTGGCTGGGGTGGCTTTTAAGAATATGACGCTTAAAAAAAGCATCATCCGCTACTTAGATGTCCATGAAACTGCTACAATTGCCGACTTGGGTCAGACTTTAAACATAAGTACCCCAAAAATTACTAGTACGGTCAATGAATTAATAGAAGAGGGCCTTATGAAGGAAATTGGAAAAATTGACAGTACTGGTGGTAGAAGGGCCAATATGTTTGGCCTGGGGGCCGATGCCGGTTTTTTCATGGGAGTAGAAGTAACTAAGAACCATATAACCATTGGACTGATGAACTTTACCAAGCAATTGGTAAAAGTAAAAGAGAATATTCCTTATTCATTGCAAAACAACCAGGCATCGCTAGACCAATTAATTGAAATCATCAAGGATTTCATCAAACAAGCAGGTGTATCCATGCCCAAGATTCTAAGAATTGGGATTAACCTAACTGGAAGAATTGATCATATCACTGGATATAACTATAACTTTTTCCATTTTACAAAGTATCCCCTTGGTAAAATCATTGAAAATGAAACAGGAATCCCTACCTATATAGATAATGATTCCAGAGCCATGGCATTTGGTGAATATTGTTGTGGCGTAGTTGAAAAGGAAAAAGACATTCTCTTTATCAATATTGATCATGGAGTTGGATTGGGAATTATCATCAATGGAGAAATTTATTATGGCAAATCTGGTTTCTCGGGAGAGTTTGGCCATATTCCCTTTTTTGACAATGAAATCATTTGCCATTGTGGTAAGAAGGGTTGTTTAGAAACAGAAGCATCGGGCGAAGCCTTGGTTAGTCTCTTGCAAGAAAAATTAGCGGCAGGTTTTGGGAGTATCCTACTCAATCATAAAAAAGACTTGAAGCAAATTAGCTTAGAAGAAATTGTACAAGCTTGTAACCAAGACGATATGTTGGCCATAGAATGTATGGCTGTGATTGGAGAGAAATTAGGTAAAGCCATGGCATCTCTCATTAATATTTTCAATCCTGAATTGGTTATTCTGGGGGGCCTATTGTCAACTACCAATGATTATTTGCGTTTGCCAATTAAAAGCTCCCTAAACAAATACAGTTCTAGTTTGGTGAACAATGATACTCCTTTGAAAACATCAAAACTAGCCTTGTCTGCCGGCATCATGGGTGCCTGCCTCTTAGTTAGAAACAGCATACTTCAATAATCAACTACTGCATGAAACAGTTTTATTTGGCAATGCTTTTGGCCCTATGCTGTATAACAAAACTAGCAGCTCAACAACAATCAACCAGTATTTTAGTTGTGGGTGGATCAACCGGAGGAACCGCAGCTGCTATTCAATCAGCCAGAATGGGTGTTCCTACCATATTAGTGGAATCAACTGCTTGGCTGGGAGGCATGCTCTCAGCAGCAGGCGTAACTGCTACAGATGGTAATCACTTATTGCCCAGTGGCATTTGGGAAGAATTTAGACAGGCATTGTATCAACACTATGGTACCAAAAAATTAAACACCGGGTGGGTCAGCAATACTTTGTTTGAACCCTATGTTGCGGATAGCATTTTCAAAGCATGGGCTGCAAAAGAAAAAAATCTAACCATTGTTTATGGTTGGTATTTTGATTCGGCCTTTGTGCAAAAAGGAAAAATCAAAGCCGTTAGATTTATCAATGCGCAGAAAAAATATTGGACCATTCAAGCTAAGATTGTAGTAGACGGTACAGACTTGGGTGATGTATATGCCAATGCTGGTGCAGGTTTTGACTTAGGTATGGAATCAGCCATATACAGTGGTGAAAAGGAAGCACCTGGTACCAATAATATTATACAAGACCTTACTTGGGCAGCAACACTTCAAGATTATGGCACAAAAGCATCAGATAAAATCCTCATCAAAAAAGAAAGTTTTGATTGGAATAGTTTAAAGGAATTTGACTGTAGTACCAGTGAAGCACCTTGTCCATTTGGCAAACCCTATGAAGCCAATACCCAAAAAGTATTGGACTATGGCAAACTGCCCAAAGGGAAATATATGCTTAACTGGCCGGCGCATGGCAATGATTATTTTATTGATGGAGTGAACATAAAACCCATTGATAGAGAAGCTTTTTATTTGCCAGCCAAAAAACATACACTTGCATTTGTATATTATTTACAAAACACACTTGGCTTTAAAAATATTGGACTAGATACCACCCAATTCCCTAGTAAAGATCATTTGGCACTAATGCCTTATCACAGAGAAGGTAGAAGATTAAAGGGAGTTGTCAGGTTAAGTCTTCCTCACATGAACCACCCATTTGAGCAGGATCAAGCATTGTACAGAACAGGAATAGCCGTTGGCGATTATCCCGTGGATCATCATCATGGTAAAAATCCAGCTGCACCAAAAATTTATTTTCCGGGAATCTACTCGTTTAATATCCCTCTAGGGGCACTGATTCCTGAAAAACTTAACGGTATGGTAGTTTGTGAAAAAGGGATCTCAGTTTCAAACCTTGCCAATGGAAGCACTAGACTACAACCCTGTGTTTTACTCACGGGTCAATCAGCTGGTGCATTAGCAGCACTTGCTATACAAACTCATCAAGAGCCGAGACAAGTGCCTGTGAGAACTGTGCAAAAAGTGCTGCTAGATAGCAAGACATTCTTGATGCCCTATATGGATGTTGCGGTTTCGGACCCTGCTTTTGCAGCCATTCAAAGAATAGGTACTACCGGTGTTTTAAAAGGTTTGGGCAAAAATGAAGGATGGGCTAATAAAACCTATTTTCAACCCGATAGTCTTTGTGTAGCAAAGAACTTATTAGAAGACCTTGCAGCATTTTTGCCTGGCATGCAATTGCCTAATAGTCATCAACAATATGTAGATGAAAATTTGTTAATGACCATTCACCAAGCACTAGCTAAACAATTAAAAGATATACCTGGTCCACCAACTACTTTGGCTACTAGTATACCTATGAATAGAAAAGCAGTTGCCAGTTGGTTAGACAAGTATTGTCAGTTATTTTCAATTTCTATAAATCACCAGGGTAAATGGATAGCAGAAATAAAGCCTTAGACGCTATTAGAGGGTATGCTATTGTGACCATGGTATTTAGTGGGTCAATTGCTTATGGCGGTGTGTTACCTGCTTTTATGTATCACGCGCAATCCCCACCACCCAAACACGAGTGGGTAGAAAATCTACCAGGGATTACTTGGGTAGACTTGGTATTTCCACTTTTTCTTTTTGCAATGGGAGCGGCCATTCCTATGTCTATGCAAAAAGGAATGGACTGGAAAAAGCAGTTGAAACGATTTGCCTTATTGGTCTTTTTTGCCATCTTTTTTGAACATAGTAAATACACTAATTTTTCGCAACTAGACTCAGCACTAACTTACTTGATTGCCTTAACTGGTTTTCTGAGTTTGTTTCTAATTATGGGCACCAAAAAGATATTGTATCAGTGTATAGGATTTGGGATTGCTTTGCTTTTAGTGCTCTTTGCCCCCTTTGACAACAAGGGACATTTTGAATTGCATAGATCAGACGTGATTATTTTGGTACTAGCCAATATGGCCTTGATAGGTGCTGCTATTTATCACTATACCAGAGTGCATCATGTTTATCGTTTATTGTTATTGGTACCCCTTTATGGCTTGATCACCGGAAGATTTCTAGACGAGAGTTGGAACCAATATATCTATGAACCCTATTTTGCAGACTGGCTCATAGAATTCAATTTTCTCAAATACCTATTCATGGTTATTCCTGGCATTTATGCGGGTGAATGGCTGCTGAAAAAAACGGATTGGAATAAGGGCGCTACTAGATCCATTTCAAAAATAGGTCTGGCCTGGCTTTGCATAGGCTTGGTTGCTTGGAATATTATTGCCCTTTACAATAGATGGTTGATGATGAATCTGTTTATTAGTCTAGCTGCAATGCTGCTGATATTGGTTTGGCAAATCAGGTTCAACAAACAAAACCAATTAGACCAACGCTTGTTATTGGCTGGTTGTTACTTACTCATTTGCGGATTATTTTTTGAAGCATTTGAAGGTGGCATTAAAAAAGACGACGCAACTTTGAGTTATATGTTTGTCACTGGGGGAATGGCATTCTTTCTCTTATTTGCTTTTGACCAATTTAGCCTACTCACTAAGGCATTGGCACCTGTTGGCCAGAATCCTTTGCTGGCATATGCCCTACCTGGTATTTTTCTGTTACCCTTGATTGACCTAACTGGATTAGGACCTTGGTACGATGGACTTGATCAAACAGCTTTTCAAGGTATTCTGCATGGATTGGTGATAGTGCTACCAACGGCCCTATTAGCTGCACTGGCAACTAAGTATCGCATTTTTTGGAAGTCCTGAACAAGACTGAACAATAATGCATTAATTTGTAATACAATGCTCCTACATGGCTAATGAATGGGAATGGGAATTGCAGGCAGAAAAAAAATGGTTCCAATACGGTTTGGTGGAGCTTTGGCGATGCCGCGGTTTGCTACAATCCTTTGTTAGAAAAGAACTCACCGCTGGTTACCAACAAACCATCATGGGTGTTTTCTGGTTGGTGATACAACCCTTGCTCACAACCTTATTTTATTTTTTGGTCTTTTCTAAGATTGTAAAAGTCTCTACCAATGGTGCGCCTCCATTATTATTTTATATGTCTGGGGCCTTGCTCTGGGGCTATTTCTCTGATTGCTTTACCAGCACCATGTATTCTTTTTTACACAACGCGCATATTTTCAATAAAGTCTATTTTCCAAGATTGATTGTGCCATTGAGTATGGTGATTACGCATTCCGTACGTACCGGTATTCAGTTTATCCTATTCTTGATCATCTATGTGAACTACTGGATTTTTGATGACGCGGTTCATCCATCCAATTATATTTGGCTAGTACCTGTGATGCTTTTCTTTACGGCACTACTGGGTTTGGGTTTGGGTATGATAGTGGCTGTATTTATGGCCAAGTATCGTGACCTAGAACAATTGATGAATTTTATGCTGCGCTTGTTCATGTTTGTAACACCTGTAGTTTATCCCGCTTCCATTGTACCTGAAAAATACAAAGTATTGTTTTGGTGTAATCCGCTAACACCGGTAATAGAAACATTCCGATTAGGTTTTCTGCACGGAGGAACCGTAGATAATCTCTATATTTTTACTGGCATGGCAAGTTCCTTATTGGTATTTTTTATAGGACTCACTTTGTTTAAATTTCGTGAAATTAAAGTGATGGATACCATTTAATATGAGCAAACCCATCTTACATATTGATCGGATTTCAAAACAATACCAATTGGGTGTCATGGGTAGTGGTGCTTTGAAAAAAGACTTGCAAGCCTGGTTTAACAAACAGGTCTTACACAAAAAAGAAGCACCGGACCCCGAAGTCTATGATGAAGCCAATAGGGATTATATCTGGGCCTTGCGCAATTTAGATTTTAAAATTCATGAAGGTGATAGTTTTGGCATTGTGGGTAATAATGGTTCAGGAAAATCTACCCTTTTAAAAATCATTAGTAGGATTAGCTTACCTACAAGTGGCACTATTCGTGGAAGGGGCAGGATTGCCAGTTTATTGGAAGTGGGAACTGGTTTTCATCCAGAATTGACTGGTAGGGAAAATGTATTATTGAATGGACAAATCCTTGGCATGCAGAAAAAAGAAGTGCTGGCTAAGTTTGACGAGATAGTTGATTTTTCAGGCATTGAGCGTTTTATAGATACTCCTGTAAAAAGGTATTCCAGTGGTATGTATGTACGTTTGGCTTTTTCTGTGGCCGCCCATTTACAAACCGATATTTTAATCATTGACGAGGTATTAGCCGTTGGCGATGTGGACTTTCAAAGAAAATGTCTGAAAAAAATGAAATCCCTTTCTACCGAAAAAGGAAAGACAGTCATTTTTGTGAGTCATCACATGCAGGCTTTACGCAACCTTTGTAACAAAGCCATTTGGTTAGAAAAAGGGAAATTGATTGAAGAAGGTGCTGCTGATACAGTCATCAACAAATACCTATCCCGCGAAAAAGTAGAAACTCTTTCACAGTATTATCCCAACCCTGAATCAGCACCCGGCAATGAATGGATCCGCATAAAACAAGTAGCTATTAACCCACAATTCAATACACAGATTAGTTATATTGATACCCGAACACCTTTGGACTTTGAATTTAGTTTTTGGTTCATGGGGCAGTATCCTGAAAACACACAGATATTAATTGGGTTTTACCAATTAACTGGTGAATGCATTTTTGAATTGTGTTCAGAAGTATTGAAAGTAGAGGAGGGTTTGATAGATGGTAAGTGTAGAATTCCAGGTACATTCTTGAACAATGGGTATTATTATGTGTCCATGCATTTTCTAAATAGGGATCAGGATACCATGTATGAATTTACCGCTAGCGTGGCATTTGACGTAAGTGACTATCGCAACGCAAAAAGGCCTTATGGCAAATGGGACGGTGCGGTAAGACCAGATTTTCCTGTAGAATTATCCCAAGTAAGTTTTGAGGCACCATGAGCCGCTATAACCCATATCAGGTAATACATATACGGTTAAATCAATGGGAACATTGGCCTCCATGTAATGCGCCAGCACTCTATTTTTTTTGGTGGCATCAAAGACCCATTGCACATATTTGGGTAGATAAAAACGTTACACAAACTAATTTTCAAACAGAGGTATTGGCTGCCTGTTCAAAAGCACAGGGATGGAATTTGGAGGGTATTGCCAATTGGGAATCACTTATTGCCGCTTTAGAAAGTTTATCTCCCTTGGTAGGTGAGAGTCAAACTCAAAATGTATCAATAGTAATTTGCACTAGAAACAGAAGCGAAGACCTCAAAAAATGTTTGGACCAATTATTATTGTCCATTCAAGAAACCGATGAGATTATAGTTGTAGATAATGCACCCGATAACAATAGTACCGCCTTATTATTGCAGGAATATCCCAATGTGATTTATGTATTAGAACCCAGAAAGGGTTTAGACATTGCTAGAAATACAGGAGCAAAAGCAGCATGTAATCAAATTATCGCTTACACTGATGATGATGTACAAGTAGCAACTGATTGGGTAGATATTATTCGAAATGCTTTTGATGATCCCATGACCATGGCTGTTACTGGTTTGGTGATTCCACAATCCTTGGAAACCCGCACACAGTATATCTTTGAGCGCTATTGGGGATTTAATAGGGGTTACCAAAAAAAGGTTTTTGACAAAGCCTATTTTGAAGTGATGCTACCCTATGGTGTACCCGTTTGGGATATTGGGGCTGGTGCCAATATGGCATTTAGAAAAGCTGCTTTTGAATTAGTGGGTTATTTTGATGAAAGACTAGACGTAGGTGCAGCAGGTTGTAGTGGTGATTCAGAAATCTGGTATCGCATTTTGGCTAGTGGTTGGAACTGTGTGTATCAGCCCATGGCCGTAGCTTATCATCAACACAGAAAAGATAAAACAGCATTGAGCAACCAGCTCTATCATTATATGCGAGGTAATACTTGCAGTCTTTTGATTCAGCATGAACAATGGGGGCATGAGGGCAATTTGAAAAGATTGTATACCTATCTTCCTGAATATTATTGGTCTAGGATTAAAGAGCGAATCAAACATGGGTATAAAGAAAATTTTAGCAACATACTCACAGAAATCAGGGGTTGTAATGCCGGTTGGCGATACTATCAGAAAGTAAAACAGCCACCAAGAATTTCTGAATTACAGATAGCTCCAAGTCTTTTCAAACCTGTTGAAGTATCTGCCAATAGCTTGGTGTCCGTGATTATCACGTCTTATAACTATGGGCATTATTTGGAACAAGCCATAAGTTCTGTTTTGCTACAAACACATGCATCAAAAGAAATTATTGTCATTGATGATGGTTCTACAGACCAGACACAGGAATTGCTTGCGCGATATCCCTTGGTAAAATCTTATAGAACAAACAGACTGGGTTTGTCTTGGGCTAGGAATATTGGTGCCAATGCCGCCAAAGGGCGATTCTTGGTTTTTCTAGACGCAGATGACTATTTATTGCCCGATGCCTTAGAACAAAACCTGCAACAATTTACAGAAAAACCGCTTGCTGCTTTTGTATCTGGAGCGCATTTGCGCATAGATGATGGGGGCAATTTTATTCCTCATCCAGAAGCCCCCTATAAGTTTGAAGACAATTATTTGTCCCTCTTACAAGGCAACTATATTGCCATGGAAGCTACTGTCATGTACAGAAGGGAACTTTTCTTCCAGTTTCATTTTAATACCCAATTGGAAGCTTGTGAAGACTATGAGTTGAACCTGCAAATTGCCCGGCATTTACCTGTGTTTTCACACAGAGAATTTATTGCCGTATACCGCATCCATAAAAAAAACATGTCTACCAATCAGGAAAGAATGTTAAAAGCTGCTATTTTAGTGCTTGAACAGCAATTAGGTCAGACCCAAAATGAGGCAGAAAAAGCTGCCTTATCAACAGGTCTGGCAAATTGGAAAATCCATTATCAAAACAACCCCTAATAGTTTGGATAATACCATTCAAAGGACACCTTCCTCGCCTCCTGTTATTGCAGCTTTACCTGCACAGACACATAGACCCAAATGGTCTGTAATGATTCCTGTTTATAATTGTTACAATTGTTTGGAACAAAACCTGCTCTCAGTTTTGGCACAGGACCTTGGTGAAGACCTGATGGAAATAGAAGTGGTGGATGATGCCAGTACAGATGGAGACGTGGAAGCATTGGTAAATCGGATAGGAAAGGGTAGAATTGGATATTTTAGACAACCAGAAAACAAGGGTAGCTTAAGAAATTTTGAAACGGCAATCAACCGCTCAAAAGGTCATTTGATTCACTTATTACATGGGGATGATTATGTTGCCAATGGCTTTTATAGTAAGGTTGGCCAATTGATGGAAGATTATCCAGAAGCTGGGGCCGCCATTACGGAATACCAATATGTAGATGCTGATAGTAATAAAATCTGGGATAACAGACCCATTGATTATCAGCGAGGCATTTTGAAAAATTGGTTAGAGCGTATTGGCAAAAACCAATTGTTGCAAGTACCCGCCGTAGTTGTTAGAAGAACTACTTATGAAGCTTTGGGTGGATTTTATGCGGTGCATTATGGGGAGGATTGGGAAATGTGGGTGAGAATTGCCGCCAATTATCCAGTAGCTTATCTTCCAGAAGTATTGGCTAGGTATCGGGTGCACCCTTTTAATGTTTCTTATCATAGTATGAGTTCTGGTCAAAATATCCGTGATATTGAAAAAGTGATCAATATTAATGTGACGCATTTTCCAACAGAGAAAAGAAGACAAGTAAGCCAATTGGCTAGAAGAAACTTTTCTGTATACTATGCCAATATTGCACATAAGATTTATCATGACTATCACCAGCGAAGGGTAGCATTGATTCAAGCCAATGGTGCTTTGCGATTGCACTTAAATAAAACTTCCTTGAAGCAAGCTTTAAAATTATATGCTAAGATTCTTTTGTGTTACAAAAGACGCTAAAAAAAAGAGTAGTAGGAATCCCGTCCCACTACTCAACCCTTAACCAAAGAAAAGCGGTATTTGGTTAAAAGAGTAGCAGAGATCCCGCCCCGCTACTCAACCCTTAACCAAAGAAATTCTTATTGCTGCACAAGCATTTTCTTAGGCAGGTATTTAACACCTTCCCCTTCAATACTTAGGATATATGCATTGGTATTTATAGTCTGATTAATTTCTACTGGAATTGTATTGTCTCCTTTTACTGTTTGAACCTGTTTGCTATACATGGGTCTACCAGTTGCTGCGTCAAACATTTTGATGGTCACAGACATGGCTTTATCTGTTTTGAAATTGGCATTGAATCTACCCTTTGAAGGATTTGGGTATAATTGCACATCCTTGGTTTCAATGGCAGCTGCTGCCACTACTGATTGATCCTTGCTAAAAACTACTTTACTCAAGTCAACAGAGATATTGGTAGACTTTCCTGTACCCACTTCAAAAGCAAATACTGCGGTAGTTAAGTCATTAGCATAGAACATTGATTGATTGGCGCTAGATTTAAAATCGTCCAGTCTAATACTATACTCTTTACCCGCTTCAGTCATAGGTAGGTAATAGGTATATTGTTCATTCCAATTACTGATGCTATTCTTCACCAAAGTGATACGCAGGTTAGCGCCACTGGCTGCTGCTTTAAAATTTAAGGTTTTGTAAGCGGTCAAATCAAGTTCGGCCCCACCGCCTTTTAGCAATTTGTATACAGAAACAAAATCGCTGGTAGTAGCACTCATCTGCACATTTCTAAACAGAGGAACTTCTGATGCTTTTACAGTAGCGGTGGTAGCGTCATTGCTCACAGTAAACTGTTTGAGCACGGTGCTAGATTTTTTATAGTCTACATTCCAACTACCATCGGCCATAAATACTACGTCTTGCAATTGGTTGTTCAAATACAAACTCAAAGTAGCTTCATACGCATCACTAACTGGAATATTTAAAACTGATTTTCCGTTTGAGCTTAGCGTTACCGGTACATTTCTTTTGGTAGTAACCGTGCTGTTCTCATTGGCTTTCTCTTCTATTTGAATATATCCTGATCCTGCTCCATTGTTATTGTTTAATGCCAGTTGTAAATTGGCTCCTTCTCTTTTACCAGAAACTATATAGGTTTTTGGCAAAGCTACTGTTGCTTTTAAAGTAATAACAGGCATCATGGCTTTTAACCTAGCAAGAATTTCCAAAGTCATGTCTATGCAATAATAAGGAGCAGCTCCCCAAACCTGGTAATTATACAAAGTATCTTCTGCCTGGTAATTTTGGTTTAACCATTGAGACTGGAAAGAGAAACTATCTCTTCCTTTTTTCTTACCAATGGTGAAACTAATAGCATATTCAATATTACCCTTTGGTTGTTTTAGGGTATAGCGTACAAAATTCAGGTTGTTGATTTGGAAATTTTCCATTCCCATTAATTCCGCTCCTTTTAAACGGTCACAAACAGGTTTGGTGTGGTCATACATGACTGCAATAGTCTTTGTTGCAAATGCTACGGCCCTACATTCTTTATTAATGGTAAAATCTATTGAACGCACTTCTACTGCATTTGTAATACTGGTAATATCAGATGCCGTACTAACATAAGCGGTATAGCCACTATCCAGCATTTTAGTAGGCATAATATCGCTTAATGAAAGACTGCTATTAGCAGATACACCCATTGCTGCATTTCTTATAGAAGTTTGTTGTAGTTTGGGTAATTTGTCATAATCCAATGGACCTTGTGTACTGGTTACCGCATGGTTAAACATTCTTTTAGCCACCGCATCGCCCAAGCTCTTACTTTCTAATCCTCCTGTATTACCAGAAAAAGAAATAGAACCGTCTTTAGTTAGAATAGGAATACTATCTAAGTTTTTGATAGCAGTAGGATTACTGATGGTAGCAAAAAACAACAAGTCATTAAAGTCTTCATCACTGTCATAGCCATCTCTTCTAATATCTTCAATCCCAATCAACAAGCGTTTGCCTGTTGTGTCATTTAACATTACTGTATGTTTACGCAAACTACTATCTGACTCCGGATTAAATCTACTATCTGAATAAATACGCCATTTACCTTCTGTGATGGTACTAGCATGTTCATCCCAACCATGTGCCAACAAAACAAAACCAATGCTGGTATTGGCTGGAAAATTACCCAAGTATACTTTATCACCTGATTTCAATTCACCACCAAAATCAGATTTGCTAGCATTGGGGAATATAACGCGTACTTGAGAAGGAATTGGAGCAGATACTAATGTTGAATTAGTTGGGAAAGTATAGTACCCTAAAATATTCTGGTATCCTGCACCTTCATCAACAAAACTAATCCAGACATCTGAAGTAGCTGTTAATGCAATTGTTTCTGGTCTACCTGCTGCAATTAACCTTGGATTGTAAATGGGAATATTACGGCTTTCTGGTAATGTAGCAGAAATATCGTTCCTACAAGAAACGCTCACTACATCAGATGGATTCAGAAGGTAGTTAGGAGTGCCAAAACTGTTAAACGTGCCTATCGCTTGGTACTGGGCTGAAGCCGAGTTCAAGCATAAAGACATAGAAATAACAGCAGCTGTGCTGAGTAAAAAATTTTTCATGTAAAGGGGTTAAGGGTGGAATTGCTAGTTCCATGAACAATGCTTTTAAATCTTTTACAAAGCTCCGGATGGGATTAGGCCGGGGTTGTAAGTGTAGCTACAGAATTTCTGTAGGGGATATCCTACACAGGACTTAAAAGCTTTTTTGTTTGGTGACAGCTAATTCTTTGATAAGTCAAAACTAGACCCTTGATCACTGGTGGGAAATACCAGTGTGTTTGTATTTATGAAAAAAATGCAAGCTTTTATGTTTTCATTAGGCTTTCAAAATGAATTAAACTGGTCAGAAAATTATTCAAAACCATTAGTTTATATAGATATTTTCACCATATACCAAGTTCTTTGTATATTTATTAAGTCCAAAAAACGGCAGTATTGCTTTACCATGGGAACTGAAGAAAAACCAATTATCAAAATAATGCTCGCGGATGATCATCCTTTATTTATTGAAGGACTCTCGCTCATGCTCAAAAGGGAAACCGATTTTGATTTATGTGGTATTGCCAATAACGGTAGAGAAGTATTAGATATGCTACCCGTTTACAAACCAGATTTAATCTTGTTGGATATTAATATGCCAAAGATGAATGGTCTTGAAACCATCAAGTACATTAAGCAATCTTATCCCAATATTAAAATTGTGATGCTCTCTGGATATTTTGATGACGCCATAATCAAAGAAGCAAAAGCAAAGGGTGCTAATGGCTATTTATTAAAGAGTAGTCAGAAAGAAGAATTGATACAAACCATTCGCATGGTATATTCTGGTGCTAATTTTTCTACGCCTAGTCATGGAGATGCGGAAACAAGTGATTTCAATGATTCTTTTATTCAGCAATTCAATTTAACCAAGCGCGAGCGCGAGATTATTCAATACATTAAACAGGGTCTAACCAATCAGGAAATGGCGCAAACACTGCATTTGAGCGTGTATACCGTTGAAACACACCGCAAAAATATCATGCAGAAATTGAAGTTAAATTCTCCAGGCGCATTGATGAAATTTATTGTAGAGAATCAGATTTAAGTTTCCTTCTTATTCCACTTTTACTACGGTTGTTCTTTTCCCAATTCCATTTTCATTGAATGCTTCTATTTGAAAATAATAGGGCTGGTCTTTTTCCATAGCAGAGAAATAGTATTCATTGTTACCATAAACCATGATGCTATTGTACAATTTATTTGGTACTGTTCCTGTATAAATCACATAACCAGTTGCTTGTTCATTTACCTGCCATTTAAGCCAGGCGTTTCTTCTTTCACTGTCTCCACGCAAAACAATAAAATGCTGTACCGTATCTGGCACCGTACCCACTGCTTTTCCAAACACACGCAAACCACTAATAGCAAACTTACCCGTGGGCACATGTATGTTAAGTAATTTTAAAAACCTAGTTTGTACAGGTTTGTCAAACACAAGATACTCATGTGGTATATCGGTTTTGTTCTGAGATTTGTCTTTCAGTAATTCCCAGGTTTTACCATCCTTGCTTCCTAATAGCTGGTATTGGTGATACAAACCTGTCTGTTTGCCCATGACATTGGCGTCTTGGTCTGCATAATTAATCTGCACTGCGTTTACGGTAGAAATCTGCCCTAAATCGGTTTGAATCCACTCACTCTTGGTATCAGTTGCCGCGCTCCAATAAGTTTTGATATTCTCATCATTGGCTAGGTTGGCAGAAAAAGCCCCTAATGTGCTGGAAACTTGTATGGGTTTGTTGTAATTCAGCAACATCCACCCTGTAAATTGACTCTTGGCATGATCCGCGTTTTTATTGGGTAAGAAATGCGGGTAATCGCCGTAGGCAGTATTGGTATACAAAATGCCATCCTTGTCAATATCTGCTGGCCAAATACCAATCCTTCTTTCAAAATTGTTCTTAGTATCAATTACTAGTTTAGAAACATGCCACCAGTGTTGAAATAAGTCCTGGTAAGTAGCACCATGACCCGCTCCATTGACAAAGCCACCTGGCTTAAATGAAAATGGATTATGAGTCTGATAAGTAAAGGGACCCATGGGATGGTCTGACACATAAACACCATCGCCATAGCCACTGAATTCTGTTCCTGGCGCACCATACTGTAAATAGTATTTGCCCTTGAACTTATTCATCCAAGATCCTTCTATAAAGGGCTTTAGAAAAGTATTGTCATTGTGTTCACCAAAACGTTCCCATCCATGAATACTATCATTCAAACGGAGTAATTCCTTGCGTTCACCAATGGGTTGCAAAGTTTTTCTGTTAAGCTCCTGTCCATAAGTTGGATAGGTATTACTAGAACCAAAATAAATATAAAGCCGATTGTCATCGTCTAAGAAAAATGCAGGATCCCAAGCACCCACTTGAAAAGAATCTACTACTTCTTTCCACTCGTCTTTTTGCGGATTGGTACTCATCCAAATGGGAAAATTTTTGGAATAGGTACTGCCAATCACTAATAGGGTATCGCCTAACACCAAGGTAGCTGGTGCACACAATTCATCATAGACTTTGTGCCATGGTTTTAGAAATTTTCTAGCAACAAAATTCCATTGAACCATATCAGGACTCCACCAATAGCCCCATTGATTGGTTGAGAATAAATAGTAATTGCCTTTGAATACCGTAATCACAGGATCCGCTGTGGCTCTATGTTTACCCTGTTCAGAGAAATTGGGAATGGGGCAATAACCGTAGTCAATATTAATGGGGTTGCAATAGGTTTTTTGCTGCGCGATGGCAGTTGAAAAAAAACCGCTCAGTAAACAAATGACTATTGCAATTGGTAAGTTTCTAGCAAGCATGGCATTGATTTGTGCAACGGTAAGTTACAGCATTCACAAAAAACTACCATGCATTATTGTGCCATCAACCAATCTTTTAGTGCTGCAAAATTTGCCTGCATGGGTATGCTTTTTTTACTTTGTTGAAAAAGGGGCAATACAGCATCCGGAATAGGAATTTTTTGGCCAATGGCAGCTTCTACTGTTTCTGGAAATTTCACTGGATGGGCTGTTTCTAAAATCATGCCCTTGGCAGTTGGATGTACAGATTGATATTGCTCCAAAGCCTGATAAGCCACGGCTCCGTGTGGATCCAATATATATCCGTCTTGTTGATAGACTGATGCAATAGTTTGCTGGGTAATTTCATCAGAAATAGAATAACCCTCAATAGTAGCCGCCATTTTTCCATGGTCCTTGGCAAACAATTCCAAGATGCGTACAAAATTACTTGGGCTGCCTACATCCAT
>JBEAPC010000134.1:0-11129 GCA_041164585.1 Bacteroidota bacterium | reverse complement strand
CTTCACTCTTCACTCTTCACTCTTCACTCTTCACTCTTCACTCTTCACTTCTCTATTCTGTAGATGGGATAGCGCAAATGCGCAGGTTCATACCAATGAGATTTTTTGTAAACAAAATCCAATTGGGCATTAGCCGAAGCTGCAAATGCAGGTTCCGATTTCTTTTTATCCTCTAGTTGTTGTTTTATTTCAGGATGGCTAGCCAAAAAATCTCCTGCCACGTCTTCCCATCTATAATTGCTATATCCTTCTTTCTGCTGCAAAATGGCATCAAAAAAGTTCCATGCAAAATAACCGTCATCGCCTGTAGGCTCAAGGGTTTCCACCAAAAAACGATCAGCGGCTTGGCCAGTTGGAATGATGATATCTCCTTTTCTGAAAGCTATTTTTTGTAAGCCGGAACTTGTTTTTACATCGCTATGTCGATAGTGTTTTTCATAAGCCCTTGTACTTGTTTTATAGTCATCAATCCTATAGGCATTTACTTCAATGACACTATCTTTCTCTAAGGTTTTGTATTGCACAGCATTGGCTTGAAGCAGTTGAATCACGGCATGCCATCCTTGTGGAATAATATATGCTGCTGGTTTGAGAACTATTTTTTCCGGTATTGCAAAATTGTAAAATTTAACTGCTTTGCTATAGGGTTTAGAATGGTCGTAAAACATCCGTGGCATACCAGTTACATTACTAGGCTTTCTGCCCGTTTCATAGCCATTGAATTGAATCATTTGGTATTTGCTGGTATCTGATTTATAGCCCAACGCAAATGACGCTTGTTTTTTAACAGCTTCCATAGAAGCCTTTCTTACCTGCTTAATGGCTTTTGCTTGTTGAGAGCCTTGCTCCAAAATGGTTTGCATTAAAGCATAAGTAGATTTAACCCTGTCTGCAAAAGGTTTGAGCATATGGGTTTCAGATAAAAAACCCATGGTCTGAAACAAGGCGGCATAACCACTGCTAAATCTAGGAGGGTCATAAAAATAATTCCAACCTTTTTCTGGATTGCCCTCTTCAAAATTTACATAGGGAGTCATGGTCATTTTCTTTGCATCCATTCCCTTGAATAAAGAAGGTTCAAAAACATCATGCAGGTACTGACCAATGGGACCGCCTAGCTTATTATGTTGCGTAGTTAAGAGTGTCATGGTATACTGATAATCGGCGCCGTCACTCACGTGGTTGTCAAGGAAAATGTCGGGGTTTAGCCAATGAAAAATTTCGGCAAAACTTTTGGCTTCCTTGCTATCAGATTTGATAAAGTCTCTATTCAAATCCAAGTTTTGGGCATTTCCCCTAAACCCATATGCCAAAGGCCCGTCTTGGTTTACCCTAGAAAAACTACCCCTGTTCAAGGATCCCCCAATATTATAAATTGGCAGGATGGCCAATACCACATTGTTAGGAGCTTTTACCTTGCCCTTAACCAAGTCTCTTAATAACATCATACTGGCGTCTATTCCATCTGGTTCACCAGGGTGAATCCCATTAATGACAAAGATTACTAGCTTATCCTGTTCCTTCCATTTGTTGGGATTGAATTGTTTATCTGATGAAAATAAAACTAGATTCAAAGGAAGACCTGCATCCGTTTGTCCCATGGTCTTCCATTGAATATTAGCGGATTTATTAGCAAGTTGCTTATAAAAAGCAATGCATTCCTGATAAGTGGCAGATGCTTTTCCATTACTAGACTCAAATGGGGTAGTGGGAATTTGGGCATCAATAGTTAACGTTAATACTAGAAAGCTGAAAACCAGATATTTTTTCATTACTTTATGGTTGAAATTTTATTCAATATAATGGAAATTGGCAATAGGATCTTATTGATAGAGGATGAACCCAAATTAGGAAAGGTAATTTTGGATGAGTTGGTTCGTCAAGGCTATAAAGTTGATTTGGCGGCAGATGGATTGGTTGCTGAGCAGTTTTTCAAACAATTCAACTATTCATTAGTATTGATGGATATCAATATTCCCTATAAGAATGGGTTTGTTTTGTGTAGAGAATTTAGGGCATTGAAAAAAAGCATTCCCATTATTGTGCTAAGTGCTTTGGGTGAAATCAGGGACAAAGTAGAAGCCTTTAATTTAGGAGCGGATGATTATATTGTTAAACCATTCCATTTTGATGAACTGTTTGCTCGTGTAAAAGTCTTTTTGAAAAGATCAGACTTAAAAGAGGAAGACGTTAAAATCATTTTGGACGATTTAATCATTGATTTTAGAAATAAGTCGGTTGTACGTTCAGGAGTAACGGTCAATCTCACTGCCAAGGAATTTACACTATTGGTTTTGTTAGCTAGAAATAGGGGTAAAGTAATTTCAAAGCAAGAGATCTTGGAAAAAGTATGGGATTTGAGTTTTGATACAGGAACCAATACCATTGAAGTCTATATAAGTTTCTTAAGAAATAAATTAGACAAACCTTTTGAGAATAAATTGATACATACCAAACCTGGCTTTGGTTACTATATCAAGTAAACCATTGGTATGAATTTAAAACTCAGATTTGCCCTGATTTTTAGTGTTTTTGTAGCTATCATCTTGGCTATCTCTTCCCTAACTATTTATTATTTGTATTTTAATTATCGGGAAGAAGAGTTTTATAAAAGGATTGAATCAGAGGGTAGACTGTATCATGATATTGTGTCTCAGATCAAGGACCCAGATCAAACAGCTATTTCTATATTGTTATCTGGTGTAAGAACCAATTCCTTGCCATCGGAAAGATTAGCCGTTTTTGATTCTACTGGAAAGTTGATTCACAAATTGCCCGATTCTATTAAAATAACCTTAGATAAATCACTTCAATTTAGGCTCAAGAAAATAGGGGTGAGTAGATTTAAAATTGGAGATTATCAATACGTAGCTTCCTATACAGCAGATACAAAATTATATACGTTGTCCAATGCCTATGACTTATATGGATATAGTAAATTGCAAAATTTAAAATTGATTTTGTCCATTGTATTTGCAGGGGGCATGTGTATCACCTGGCTATTTTCTTTTTTCTTTGTGCAACAAGCTTTCAAACCACTCTTGGCTTGGACTGATCAGATTAAACAGACCACTATTCAAAGTTTAAAAGGTAGGTTACAACCTATTAAGAACTATCCAGAAATGAATGCAGTGGCAGCTAGTTTTAATGCCATGATGGATCGTTTGAGTAGGGGCTTTGAATTTCAAAGAAGCTTTGTACAACAGGCATCGCATGAACTTAGAACCCCATTGGCCATCATGTTATCCCAAACAGAATCTGCGCTGAATCATCAATTAAATGCGGATCAGTATCGGTTACTTTTAGCTTCATTAAAAGAAGATCAGCAATATCTTATTGCCTTAACCAACTCCTTATTAGCCCTGTCTCAGTATGAGCAGTTGCAATTTCAAAAAGATTGGCCAGAAATCAGGATAGATGAATTAGTAGTGGAAGCTACCAGCCAGTTAATGCAAATGTATCCCGACGCCCAAGTAAATGTTGGATTTAAAGAAATGCCAGAGTCTGACAAAGCATTTATTGTTAAAGGGAATGACGCTTTGTTAAAATCGGCCTTTTTGAATTTGTTGAAAAATGCCTATGTCTATTCTTCCGATAAAAAAATCTCTGTTATAATGTCTGCTTTAAACGAGCAAGTATTAGTGATGGTAGAAAATATGGGACAAACCCTTTCTCAAGACGAGGCACAAATGGTCATGGAACCTTTTTTCCGGGGCAAAAATGCCATTAATGCCAATACCAAGGGATTTGGACTGGGGCTTTCTATTGTAGTCAGGATTTTGCTTGCTCACCATGCAAGAATTGAATACCATAGTCCTGCAGTAAATGACAACCAATTTACAGTGGTGCTTCCTCAATCAAATGATTAGGGTATGGGCACAAAAAAGCCATCCCGATAGTTCAGGATGGCCGGTAAGCTTATTTAAACTGCTTAATTAAGCAGCAGTAACGTTCGCTTTTTTTGCAAGCTTGCTTTTCAAATTGGCTGCTTTGTTCTTGTGGATGATGCCACGTTTTGCCAACTTGTCAATTTGAGAGATAACATCAGGTAATTGCTCGCCGTAAACTTTTACGTCGGTATTTGCCTTCAGGTCACGGATAGCGTTACGGGTAGTTTTACCATAATAACGGTTGCTATCGCGACGCTTAGCAGCTTGTCTCACATCTTTCTTTGTAGCTGAATGGTTTGCCATGTTCTATTTTTTTCAGGACGGCAAAGGTAAGGGCTTTCATCGGGAATTTAAAATTAAATGGGCAAAAAATTGGGGTTTTCCCTATTTTTTGATTTTTTTAGATGAATACCGGCTTTGATCCCTTGCAAAGTTTGGCTTTTTTTCTTGAATCTATGACCGATATTTGCCAACCATTCCCCACTAAAGTTGTTTTACATATCCATGAAGGACTTTTCTTTTATTACCAATTCCCACCCGGCCTATATTGAAAGCCTGTACCAAGACTTTGTAAAAGATCCCCAATCTATTGACCCGGATCTAAAAAAATTCTTTGAAGGCTTTGATTTTGCTATTGCCCATGGTACTGCACAAGTGTCTGATAATCAGTCCAATTCAATTGATTGGATGAAGGAGATTAAAGTGTATCGCCTTATTTTAGGTTATAGAAACAAAGGCCATTTATTAGCCAAAACCAATCCTATTCGTACTAGAAAGGATAGAGGCGCCAACCTAGACCTTGCCTTTTTTGGCCTTACAGACACTGATTTAGACAATGTTTACCAAACCGGAAATTTAATTGGTTTGGGTGCTGTTTCCTTAAGAAAAATTCTGGCACATCTTGAAAATTGCTATGCCAAACATGTTGGAATAGAATTTAAATATATTAGCGATCAAAAAAAGATTGATTGGTTAACGGCAGAAATGGAGCAGAAATTTGCTCAACCGGTAGCCATTGAAAAAAAGAAGCGCATCTTGGAAAAGTTGAACCAAGGTGTCATGTTTGAGAAATTTTTGCACACCAAATATATTGGGCAGAAAAGGTTTTCACTAGAAGGTGGGGAAACTACTATTGCTGCTTTAGATGCCATCATCAATACCGCTGCCAATCACCAAGTACAGGAAGTTGTTATTGGAATGGCACATAGGGGAAGGCTAAATGTGTTGGCCAATATTATGGGCAAAACCTATGAGCAAATCTTTAGCGAGTTTGAAGGTACTGCCACTATTGACCAGACCATGGGAAGCGGAGACGTGAAATACCATATGGGTTATGGTAGTGAAGTGCAGACTTTAGACAATAAAGAAATCCATTTAAAACTCATGCCCAATCCATCGCATTTAGAAGCGGTAGATCCTGTGGTGGTGGGTTTTGCTAGGGCCAAGGCCGATGTTTTATATGAAAGTGATTTTGATAAAATCCTCCCCATTTTAATTCATGGAGATGCTTCCGTTGCCGGTCAAGGAGTAGTCTATGAAGTATTGCAAATGAGTAATCTCCGTGGTTATTATACAGGAGGTACCATTCATTTTGTAATTAATAACCAGATTGGATTCACTACCGATTTTGACGATGCAAGAAGTGCGGATTATTGTACTTCAGTAGCAGCCATGGTTCAAGCACCTGTCTTGCATGTAAATGGAGATGATGCAGAAGCTGTTGTTAAATGTGCGGAAATAGCCACTAGGTACCGTCAAGAATTTAATAGCGATATATTTCTTGACATGGTATGTTATAGAAAACACGGACACAATGAAGGTGATGACCCCAAGTACACACAGCCGCAATTGTATGCACTAATTGACAAACACCAGAACCCAAGAGAAATATATACACAGCATTTAATTGAAAATGGAGAGCCTGATGCAAAGGAATTAGCCAAAGAAATGGAAAAGAAATTCTGGGCTGATTTACAAGAGCGATTGGATGAGATTAAGCAGAATCCCTTGCCTTATAAATACCAACCTCCTGAATTGGTTTGGAAAAGTTTGAGGAAAGCCAAGGAAGCTGATTTTATTCAATCTCCTGATACCTCCATTTCTGAAACAGAATTGAATAAGATGTTTCAAGCATTGATGCAATGGCCTACTAATTTCAAGCCTTTGAAAAAAGTAGAAAAACTGCTTCAGGAAAAAGTAAAATTACTAGCCTCTGAAAATAAAATTGATTGGGCTACAGGTGAATTACTTGCCTATGGTTCTTTGCTGATTAATCATAAATTGGTTAGAATGAGTGGTCAGGACGTGCAAAGGGGTACATTCTCTCACAGACACGCCGTGATTAGAGATGAAGAAACCAATAAGGGATACAACCGTTTGAACCATTTTCAAGAAGACCAACAAAAGTTCCGAATTTATAATTCCTTGTTAAGCGAATATGGCGTTCTTGGATTTGAATATGGTTATTCACTAGCCAATCCAGATGCATTGGTTTTATGGGAAGCACAGTTTGGGGATTTCTCCAATGGTGCACAAACCATGATTGACCAATTCATTGCCGCAGGAGAACAAAAATGGCAAAGGATGAATGGCTTGGTCATGTTATTACCTCACGGCTATGAAGGACAAGGTCCAGAGCATAGTAGTGCTCGCATGGAGCGATACTTGCAAATGTGTGCTGAGTTGAATATGGTTATTACCAATATTACTACAGCCGCCAACTTATTTCATGCATTGCGCAGACAATTGGCTTGGCCATTTAGAAAGCCGTTAATTAATTTTTCACCAAAGGCCAACCTGCGATATGTAGGAAGTTATAGCCCCATAACAGATTTTACTCAAGGCGGTTTTAAAGAGTTAATTGATGATGCTTTTGTAAGCTCAGCAGAAGCAGTAAAAAAAGTATTGTTCTGTAGCGGAAAACTCTATTTTGAATTAGCAGAAAAACAGGCCAAAGAAAATAGACAAGATATAGCCATTGTGCGTTTAGAACAGATCTATCCTTTGCCTTATCAGCAGTTAGAAGAACTATATCAAAAATATAGTAAAGCTACTTGGTTCTGGGTTCAGGAAGAACCATTGAATATGGGTGCAGCTTCATTCTTGCAAATGAATCTAAAAACCATCAATTATGGTGTGATTGGCAGAAATGCTAGTGCATCAACTGCTACAGGTTATTCAAAAGTACACGCTAAAGAACAGGCAGAAATTATTGAAACTGCTTTTACCATTTAACATTCAAGTAAAGAAATATACCCATGATTGAAATAAAAGTTCCCGCAATAGGCGAATCCATTAATGAAGTCACTTTGTTAAAATGGACTAAAAAAGAAGGCGAGTATGTAGATCGCGATGAAGTGATTGCAGAATTAGAAAGTGAAAAAGCCACATTTGAAGTGAATGCTGAAAAAGCAGGAACACTTTCCAGATTAGTAGCTGAGGGAGATACTTTACTTATTGGAGACATAATGGCTAAAATTGATGAGACTGCTGTTAAGCCAGAAACACCTGTTGTAGAAGCTGCTGCTCCTGTACCGGCTCCTGCTGCCAGCAAAGCCGCAGCAGCTAGTCAAGCGCCTGTATTGGCTGTTTCTAATGATCTTAAAGCTACACCTGTTGCATCTGCCATCATTGCAGACAAAAAAGTGGATCCTTCTAATATTCATGCTTCTGGTATTGGTGGAAAAATTATGAAACAAGACGTGTTGGAAGCTATCAATAACCCAGGCAAAAAAGCTTTTGCTGGTGTTGAATTGTATAGCAGAAACACCCGTCAAGAGAAAATGAGCAGCTTGCGTAAAACCATCAGTAGAAGATTGGTGGAATCTAAAAATACCACCGCCATGCTAACCACTTTTAATGAAGTGGATATGGGTAGGATTATGGAGATCCGCAAACAGTTTAAAGATAAGTTCAAAGAAAGCCATGGTGTGAACCTTGGATTTATGAGCTTTTTTGCCAAAGCCTGTGCTATTGCCTTAGGCGAATGGCCTTCTGTGAATGCCTATATTGACGGGGATCAAATCTTGTATCATGATTATGCCGATATCAGCATTGCAGTAAGTACCCCAAGGGGATTAACGGTTCCTGTTATCCGTAATGTAGAGAGTTTGAGTATGGCTGAAATTGAAAAAGAAGTGATTGTTTTGGCAGGAAAAGCAAGGGATAGCAAGCTTACTGCAGAAGACTTACAAGGCGGTACTTTTACCATTACCAATGGAGGTGTATTTGGTTCTTTGATGAGCACGCCCATTATCAATATACCTCAAAGTGCCATCTTGGGTATGCACAAGATTCAAGAAAGACCCATGGCTGTGAATGGTCAAGTACAGATAAGACCTATGATGTATTTGGCGCTTAGTTATGACCATAGAATTATTGATGGAAGAGAATCGGTAAGTTTCTTGGTTAGGGTGAAAGAATTATTGGAACAACCAGAATTACTCTTGATGGGTAAGGATCCTGTGAAAACTCTTTTGGAATTATAAAACCATCTATGTCTTATCTGAACCAACACCTTCAAACGGCTATCGGGATCATTGAAGCCTATGATGGTGTGGTTCCACTTGCAGCATATTTGAAAAATCATTTTGCTGCTAATAAAAAATACGGATCCAAAGACAGGAAAAATATTACGCATTGTTGTTATGCTTTTTTCCGATTAGGACATGCATTGAAAAACCATCCTCCTGAACAAAGAATCAGGGTGTCTATTTTTTTGCAAAGCAAGGAACCTGGAGCATGGTCCATTTTGTTTGAGCATAGTTGGTTAGAAGCATGGGTAGAAGATTTTGATCAAAGAATCGCTTTTGTAAAAACCGCTTTTCCTGATTTTCAATTAGGGCAGGTATTTCCATGGCTTGGTCAAATGGGTCAGGAAGTTGATCAATCTGGATTTTTAAAATCGGCATTTGTGCAACCTGATTTGTTTATCAGGATTAGACCCGGGCATCACAAAAACGTGGTTCAGAAAATAGCTGATCAGCAGATTCCATTTTTGCAGATAGGGGAGCATTGTTTGGCCTTGCCTAGTACAAGTAAATTGGAAGGCATTGTAGCTATGGATCAGGAGCTGGTGGTGCAGGATGCTAGCTCGCAAAACATCGCGCTGCTATTAAAACAAATTCGCTTAGACCAGAAAGGCCGAATAGCTTTTTGGGATTGCTGTGCAGCAAGTGGGGGTAAAACCATATTAACCCAAGATGTTTTGGGCAATCTGGAAATAACTGTTTCCGATATTAGGTCAAGTATTTTACACAATTTGTCACAACGGTTTCAAAGGGCTGGCATTCAACATTTTCACCCCATGGTTGCAGACCTATCTGTTGAAAAGCCCAGTTTGCCTCAAAAAAAATTCGACTTGATTTTCTGTGATGTTCCATGTAGCGGAAGTGGTACATGGGGTAGGACACCGGAACAATTGTATTTTTTTAAAGAAAGCAGTATTGCAACGTTTACACAACTACAACAATCCATTCTTAGAAATGTCATTCCCTTATTAGCGCCTGGGGGATATTTGTTGTTTAGTACTTGCTCCGTATTCCAAGCAGAAAATGAATCTAATCTTGATTTTATTCTAGAACAGGAGGCTCAATTCAAATTGATAGATGCCCAATATTTGAAAGGTTATGGAATAAAGGCAGATACCATGTATGCTGCATTGATCAGAAAAAATGCATGATGCTAAAGATTAAGAAAGCACTAATTCTCCGCGTTGGATAATTCCTCCACCAATCACATCATCCCCTTCATAAAAAACAGCACTCTGACCAGGGGCAATCCCTTTTACATTTTGATAAAACCTAGCCCTAATGCCATCGGGTTCATTGTATAAATTGCTCAATGCGCCCTTGTCTTTGTAGCGGATTTTGGCAATGGCTTCCATACCATCTGTAATACCATGGTACTTACCCCAATTCATTTTACCCACTTTTAGGTCATTCTGTTCAAGATCAACTTCATCACCTAGTACAACCGTATTAGTGTCAGGGTCAATGGCTGTAACATAGATGGGTCTACCCATGGCAATATCCAAACCTTTTCTTTGACCAATGGTATAAAAAGGATAGCCCTTGTGTTGACCTAATTTCTTGCCAGTTTTATCTACAAACCAACCTCCGTTTACACGCTCTTCTAATCCATCCACATTGCGTTTTAGAAATCCACGATAATCATTATCAGGAACAAAACAAATTTCATAGCTCTCGCTTTTTTTAGCAAGTTCTGGGTAGCCCAAATCAATGGCCATTTGGCGAATCTCTGATTTATGAAATCCCCCCAGGGGTAACATGGTTCGGCTTAACAAGTCTTGCTGTAATCCCCAAAGCACATAGCTCTGGTCCTTGGTTTCGTCCAACCCTTTGCTTATTACAAATCTATCGTTGGTATGTTGGCGAATCTTGGCATAGTGCCCTGTTGCAATAAATTCACAATCCATGGCATTGGCCCTTTTGAGTAAGGCCCTCCATTTGATATGCGTATTACACATCACACATGGGTTAGGAGTGCGTCCGGCAATATATTCTTCCACAAAATTCTCAATCACAAAATCCCCAAACTCCTCCCTAATATCTAAGATAAAATGCGGAAATCCATGGTGCACAGCGGCTTGTCTGGCATCATTAAAAGAATCAATATTACAACAACCAGTTTCCTTGGTACTAGTGCCACTGCTGGCATAGTCCCAGGTTTTCATGGTAATTCCCACTACTTCATAGCCTTCATGGTGTAGCATCAAAGCTGCTACAGTACTGTCAATACCGCCACTCATGGCCACCAACACTTTTCCTTTTTTACTCATGTTTTAATTACTTACTTCATAGGAAGCAAGTTGGCAAAATTAACACAAGATTCCCGTACCCCCATTTTTCAAGGCTTCTAGGGTTTTCGAATACGGAAAAACTATTTAAATATAAATTATAATTAATTTGTTTGTGATTGATACAATTACTGGCAAAACCTATGTATTAGGGTAATTGCTTCAAGTAGTTGCTTTCAAAATTGTCCAAAAGTTCCCTGATTTTAGATGAATCTACGGGAGATGCTTGATTGTCAATATTGATTACCATCAACAATCCTTTTTGTTTTTTTTGTTGCACTAGCCCATTGGCTAATTGCAGTTGATGACTTTCTTGCAGGCGGCCATTAAAAATATTCCAAATCTCTTTAGCGCAGAGACAACCTAGTGTAGGAGAAATGGGATAGAAAGGGAAACCCTTAAAATATTCCGGATCAATGGTA
>JBEAPC010000133.1:0-24764 GCA_041164585.1 Bacteroidota bacterium | reverse complement strand
TTAGTCAACTCTTGCTATTGATCAGTTTGAGCGCCTTTACCTATGCCTTATTTGAAGGATTACCCGTGAATAAAATAGCCATTTATTTTTCAGCTGCAGGCATTATTGGCTGGTGGATCTTTTGTCTGATTCAGAATAGAAAAGAACAGATTCCCTATTACCGTTGGGGAATATTTCTAGCTTGTTTGGGTTGGTGGTATTTACCTAATGGCGGTTGGATTTGTACTGTCTATCTGTTAGCCGGATTCTTTGAAAAACAGGCCAAATTTCCTGAAGAATTGGCTTTTGACCAAGATGAAATTGTTGTCAATAGTTTGCCCAAAAAACATATTTATTGGGAGGAATTAACCAATGTAGTCATTAAAGATGGCTTGCTGACTATTGACTTTAAGAACAACAAATTGCTTCAAAAAGAAATACAATCTGGCTCAAATGCCAAAGATGAGCAAGATTTTAACGAGTTTTGCCGCAACAGACTTCAAGCAAACGCTTAAGTTTTATTTTTCACCCTTTAGTTTTGACCATGTCTTTATCAAGTTCACCTTATATGCTCTATTCCGATGGCAACGGAAATATTTTTGAAGATACCAGCTTATACGCCACAGGAAGAGCAGGTTGGGACGCATTACCAGTGCCACCCGAAGACTGGATAGAATTACCCACTGGTGGTAACTTATATGAGTTACCTGGAAGAAGAGGTATAGGAATTGATGTAAAAACCGGAGACATGCGTCTTTGTGATAAAGGATGGGCAGTTGCCGCCTTTATTCCACCAGCGCATACTGGTTTGTATATTGCAGCATTTGAAACCCAAGAAGACGCACCTACCCTTCCGCTATTCTGCTATACGGCTGCTGCTTGGCACAATGAAAAATTCTATGTTACGGCGGTTCGCATTGAACAAGATATTCGTCAAGAAGCGGCTGGCTATGACGATGAAAAAATTGAATCCGGCACCAAACAGCTTTTGGAAAACTATTCTCAGAATAGATTGGTGAAACACTTGATGGAGAATTGTTGCATGACCTATACCTGTCCTGCAGCCAGAAATTTTGCCTTGGGGCGATGGGAATGTCCTGTTCCTACTTCACCAGCCTGTAATGCCAATTGCGTGGGATGTATCTCTTTTCAACCAGAAGACGAAGTCATTTTTTCTACCCAAGACCGATTGACTTTTAAACCTACCGCTGCTGAAATTGTAGAGTTTACCGTACCACATTTAATGGAAGCCCCCTATCCGATTATTAGTTTTGGTCAGGGATGTGAAGGAGAACCTTTGTTGATGTGGGAAACCATTAGAGAAGCCATTATTGAAATTCGCAAACATACTCCAAGGGGCAGTATCAATATCAATACCAATGGATCTAAGCCAGATGCGGTTAGAGCCTTGTGTGAAGCAGGTTTGAATAGTATGAGAGTTAGTACCAATTCTGCCAGAGAACATATTTATACGCCTTACTATAGACCCAATAATTATCAGTTCCAAGACATAGTAGAAAGTTTAAAAGTGATGAGAAGTTTTGGAGGCTGGACTAGTATCAACTATTTTGTATTTCCAGGTATGACGGATAGTGTGGAAGAATATGAAGCTTTACGCAAACTAATTATAGACACGGATTTGAACATGATCCAATGGCGCAATTTTAATATTGACCCAGACTGGTATATGGGCAAGATTGGAATACATGAAACTGGCGATATCTTAGGAGTTAAACAAATGCTAGAACTGATTCAGGAAGAGTTTCCTAAAGTACAGTTTGGCTATTTCAATCCTCCTATGGAAAGAATCAAGGGGAATTTCCAATCTGATTTTGCCCATCTCTAGTTCAGCTGCATGAAGGAACAACATTCTCAAAAAGATATTAGCCTAGGCATTCTATTGGCATTGGTAGCCACCATTATTTGGTCTGGTAATTTTGTAATCTCCAGAAGTGTGATTCATTTGATTGGGCCCATTAGTCTGGCCTTTTTTAGGTGGTCTTTTGCAAGCCTTATTTTATTACCCTTTGCTTGGAAAGTATTTAAAGAGGATTGGTCTATTATCAAGTCTAGACCCGCTTATTTTTTTTGGACAGCGCTAACTGGGGTTAGTCTGTTCAACACTTGTGTGTATATAGCAGGTCATTCCACATCGGCCATTAATATGGCATTGATTGGCACTACCTCTTCTCCCATTTTTGCCAGCATCTTAGCCTTTCTTTTTTTAAAAGAGAAAATGGGTCCAATGCGCATGATTGGTATGCTTATTTGCATTATTGGAATCCTATTATTATTGTCTCAAGGAAGTTTAGAAAAGTTATTGGCCTTTCATTTTTCAACGGGTGACCTTTGGGTATTGGCTGGTGCTTTTTCTTTTGCTATTTACAATGTATTGGTAAGAAGAAAGCCCATTGAGATCAGTAGTATTCGTTTTTTGTTTGTTGTATTTTTCTTTGGATCAGTATTATTAGTTCCCTTCTTTTTGTTTGAATTAACCTATGCTCCTCCTATAGTTTGGAATACAGAATTAATCAGCTCAATCTTATACCTTGGCATTGGCACATCAGTCATTTCCTTCTTATGCTGGAACATAGCATTGCATAAACTGGGAACAGGTAGAACAGTCATTTTTGGCAACCTGATTCCAGTCTTTAGTACCCTTGAAGCAGTTTGGTTATTGGGTGAGAAAGTAACCATAATACACTGGATCAGTGGCCTTACAGTCATATTAGGTTTGATTATTGCAAATCTTTATTCTTCTAAATTTAGTAAATGATAGACTGGCAAATCTTAGTAGTCCTTTGCTTATTTGCCTTTTTAGCAGGTTTTGTAGACGCTATTGTTGGGGGAGGAGGATTAATTCAAACACCCGCTTCACTGATTATGTTGCCCCAATTACCCGTGGCTACCGTTATTGGCTCTTTGAAACTACCTTCTTTTAGTGGTACTTTTTTTGCGGCCAGACAATATGTACGCAAAGTGCCCATAAACTGGAAACTCATGGGATGGATGACCCTGACCGCATTTAGCGCTTCCTTTTTGGGTTCTCAGTTATTGACTCAAATGAGTAATCGGTTTATGAAACCCGTGATCTTGGTGGTCTTAGTCTTAGTGGCCATCTATACTTATTCCAAAAAGGATTTTGGCCAATTCTCACAGAAGGAATTAACCACTACTCAGAAAACGTTATATAGTTTACTAATTTGTTTGGTCATTGGATTTTATGACGGATTTATAGGTCCAGGAGCGGGCAGTTTCTTGGTATTGGCTTTTATTAGTTTAATGGGTTTGGATTTTTTGAACGCATCGGCCAATGCCAAACTGATTAACCTAGCTACTAATCTAGGGTCTATCTGTTTGTTTTTAATCAAAGGGAGTATTATCTGGAAATTGGCCATCCCCATGGCCATTTGTAATGCCTTTGGCGGGTTTTTAGGCGCTAAAATGGCCATCGCCAAAGGCAACCGCTTTATTAGAATTTTCTTTCTCTTAGTAGTGATGGGAACCCTGATCCGGTTTTCATATGACGTTTTTTGGAAGCCATAAACCGGAATTAACCTTTATTTAGGTGGATAAGTGGAATAAGCTAGCAATACTGCCGTAATTTTCAACATTGAACCAAATACATGGGATTACCGATACATTTGTTATGAACAATGCCCATACCATGCAGCTCAGTTTTGAAAAAGAAAAAAACATCAAGGCCAGCATTATTACTTTGCTGATTTGCCTGTTGATGTTCATGACTTTCTTTTTTCTACAATGGACTTTGCCGCAAATTCCTATACCTGAAACCGGAGAAGGCATTGAAGTTAACCTTGGTAATAGTGAAACTGGCTTGGGCGATATTGCTCCAGAAATACCAGGGCAACCATCACCAACCCAAGACCAAACCAATCCTAGCCCTCCACCAAGTAATCAACCTGTGAATACCAAAGAAATTCAGGCCGATGAAACGGGTGATGAAGCAGTTAATCTTGCTAAAAAAAGCAGTACCAAACCAATTGAAAAAACTACAGTAGAAACCAAACCTACACTCAAGAAAACCGAGACGGTAGCTACACCTGTTGTTGCTCCACCCAAACCCAAAGCCTTATTCAAAGGTGGTACTAGCAGCAATAGCAGTGGTAATAATGCTGATAGTTACAATGGTGTCAAGAACCAAGGTATTGCTGGCGGTAAAGGTGACCAAGGTAATCCCAATGGTAACCCCAACTCTGATAGCTATCAGGGTAATGCAGCCAGTGGCAATAACGGTGCAGGAAATGGTGTGAGTATTAGAAGTGGCTTAGACGGAAGAAGAATTACCAAGCTTCCTAGCTTTGAAGACGATTTTAATGAAAATGCCAAAGTAGCGGTGAATATTACTGTTGACCAAAATGGTAATGTTATTGCTGCCAGCATTAATCCTAAAGGAACTACTACCACCAATCAGACCATTAGAAATATTGCTTTAAAAAAAGCCAAAACCCTCAAACTCAATGCGGGTAAGGATAGTGAGCAAGAAGGAACCCTGGTTTTTAGCTTCAAACTCCGTGGTTAAGTTTTCTTTTCTAATTTGCACTTGATGAAGACCTATTCCCAAACACTTGACTATTTGTTTAGTGCCCTACCCATGTTTAGTAAGTTGGGAGAGTCCGCTTATAAAAAGGACTTACATAATACAATATCACTTTGTGCATTTTTAGGAAATCCGCAACATCAATTCAAAACCATACACGTTGCTGGCACCAATGGCAAGGGTTCCACTAGTCATATGTTGGCTGCTATTTTTCAAGCGGCAGGTTATAAAACCGGATTATATACTTCTCCTCATTTGAAAGACTTTAGAGAGCGCATTAAAGTAAATGGGCAGGTATGTTCAGAGGAATTTGTAGTATCATTCACCCATCATATTGAACCCAAGATTCAAGAAATTTCTCCTTCTTTTTTTGAGATTACGGTAGCCATGGCCTTTGACTATTTTGCAAAACAGCAAGTTGATATTGCCATTATTGAAGTAGGTCTTGGGGGCAGATTAGACAGTACCAATATTATTGATCCTGAATTATCTGTGATAACCAATATTGGGTTTGACCACATGAACTTATTAGGGCAGCGTTTAGAAGAAATTGCTTTTGAAAAGGCGGGAATTATTAAGCAAGGCAAACCTGTAGTGATTGGTGAAACAATAGTAGAAACCAAACCTGTTTTCTTAGCCAAAGCAGATTCTTGCCAAGCACAAATTCATTTTGCCAAAGACTATTTTCAAATAACCGATTTTGAAACCAAGTCAGGTCATTTATTGGTATCCGTGAACAAACTGAATAATCAAGAGCATCATCAATTTGAATTGGATCTGCCAGGTTATTATCAAACCAAAAATCTATTAACGGTTCTAACTGCGGTGGAGCAATTACAAAAACAAGGCTGGAAATTGAATCATTCTATAGTAGTACATGCATTAAAACAGGTTAAAAATTTGACTGGTTTACATGGCAGATGGGAAGTCATTGCAGATCATCCATTAACCGTTTTAGACGTTGGACACAATGAAGATGGTATTAAAGAAATTGTCAAACAAATAGAATTAACTGGCAAACAATCCCTTCATATTGTCATAGGCATGGTAAAGGATAAAGAAATTGACAAAGCCTTACAATTACTTCCCAAACACGCAAGCTATTATTTTACCAAAGCCGCCATACCAAGAGCTTTGAACCAAATATTATTGCTTGAACAAGCTGCTTCATTTGGATTAGTTGGAAATGCCTACCCTACTGTTATTGAAGCTTATAAGGCAGCAAAAAATCATGCTGAAAAAGATGATTTAATCTTGATATGTGGTAGCGTTTTTGTGGTAGCCGAACTTCTTTAATGCTATTTACAAAAGGATAGTTCCAACTACAAATGCATCCATCCCAAACGAAGCATGGCTTTGTAAATGGCTCCTAACTGAACCCCATGTTGCAAAGCATTGTCTTCTAAAAGCTTGATCAATTCTGCCTTACCATAAGTTTCAACAATTAAATCTTCATAGGGGTCAAAACTTGTTTCGGCTAATTTTTCTGCATTGGTTGCCAAGAAAAAATAAGCGGTATTATTATTAATAGCTGGGTTGGGTGAAATTTTAAAAAGGAATTCCACTTCTGTTGAAACATAACCTGTTTCTTCTCTCATTTCTCTAATAGCAGAGGCCATTGGCTCTTCCCCATCTTCTAAAATGCCACCTGGCAATTCAAGTGTTGCTGTTCCTTTTGCGTGTCTATATTGTCTAACCAATACCATTTTTTCATCCTTTGTAATGATAATCATATTGGTCCAATCGGGTAACTCAATAATATAATATGGTTCCATTACCCTGCCATCAGGTAACAAACATTTATCGGCCCTAGCCCTAAACCAACGGTCTTGGTATACATATTTAGAGTCTAATATTTTCCAATCCATCATACTGATTTAAGCTATTATTTAAAAACTAGTTTGCCCATTTTTAATAAGGCATAATGCAAGGTACTTACCTGCATGGCCTGCATAAACTTGCGCTCAGCTAACAATTCCAATACTTGATCCAAACTTTTTAAAACCACTTCTACGCCCTCTTCCAAATCCAAGGGAAATGTGGGGTCAAATTCACCACCCTTGGCCAAAAACATATGCATATAGTTGTTGTGGATAGATGGGTTATGAGCCACTTTCCCTAAGTATTCAATACTTTCAAAACGATAGCCAGTTTCTTCTAAGAGTTCTCTTCCCATGGCTGCTTCTAGAGATGCATCAGTAGCTTCTACACATCCACCAGGTAATTCAAAATCTGTTTGCTCTATGCCATGTCTATAAATTCTTTCCAATATTACTTGACCGTCTTTGGTAAATGCCAAAGCAGTAGCAAAATCTGGGAAAGCATAGGTATAAAATGGAGTAATGATAGATCCATCTGCTTTTTCACAGGTATCAATTTTAATATCCGCCCAGCGATCTTTAAAAAGTTGTTCTCTTTTTATGAGTTTCCAATTCAGATTTTTCTCCATTACCATTGTTTGTTTTCTCTCAGAGTTGTAATATGCGCCACGTGGTGATTGCCATGCCAAGCATATAATCCCAATAAAAACCAGATACTCATTTCTCTATTTGCGGCAGGGTGCACCACCACCCTATTCCATTGTTCCTCAGTTAAGTCTTTGATAGTTGCTACCCATCTCAAATGCAATGCGTGTAACAAAGTAAGCGATACATTAATGGGTACTAATTCATTGTCTACTAACAAAGCCCAATCCTGTTCTTCATAAGGCTTAATGGTAGGCTTGTCTTCAGTTAATCCAAGTTTAAAGCGGATATAGGCATTCATATGACTATCCGCCACATGGTGCACTAATTGCTTTACCGTCCAACCACCATCCCTATAGGGCGTATTTAATTGTGCCTCGTCTAAATTGTTAATCGCCCGCTCCAAGGCTTCGGGCAAAAATTGAAGGTCTAATAACAAAGCTTGCTTTTGTTGTTCAGAAAAAGGCTTGGGCTCATATTTTCCAATTGGATAGCGTGGATCTGTTGACATAGGTATCTATTTAGAATTATTGTAGAAAATTATAATCTCCATTAGACGAATCTAACTTCATTCTTCACTTTTCACTCTTCACTCTTCACTTTCTTCTTCACTCTTCACTCTTCACTCTTCACTTTCTTCTTCACTCCCCTTTAAGTTCGTGTCCCGTCATAGCAATAAACACATCTTCTAAATTGGCTTTCTTCACCTCCTTGGGTCTTTCAAAACCAGTGGCAACCAATTCATCAATTAATTTATCTGGAGAATTGAGCGCGATAATTTTTCCGGAATCAATAATGGCTACGCGGTCACACAAAACTTCCGCTTCATCCATATAATGGGTAGTAATAATGACAGTAGTTCCCTTAGCTCTAATCTCTTTAATCAATTCCCAAAGATTTCTTCTGGCTTGTGGATCCAAACCTGTTGTGGGTTCATCTAAGAAAATGATCTTGGGTTGATTGATTAAGGTGGTTGCAATGGAGAATCTTTGTTTTTGCCCACCACTGAGTTCCTTGTATTTGGCTTTTGCTTTATCTCTAAGATTCACTGTATCCAATAATGCCATGCTATCTACAGTTTCATTGTATAAACCCGCAAATAGTTGAATCAGTTCTGTTAAGTTTAAACTAGGGTAAAAACCAGAAGTTTGTAGCTGCACCCCAATAATTTTTTTAATCTCATTAGGAGACTCGTCTAAATTTAATCCATCCACTATCACCGTACCACTGGTCTTATTGCGAAGGGTTTCTATAATTTCTAATGTGGTGGATTTGCCGGCACCATTTGGTCCAAGCAAGCCAAAGATTTCTCCTTCTTCCACTTCAAAACTGATGCCTTTTACGGCTTCAAAATCGCCGTATTTTTTGTGCAAATCTTTGACTGATATAATGATCTTAACCATATAATTTATTTGAAAGGAATACTAATGCCAATATTATTAGGCGATTTTTGTAGGCCTTTAGATTTTTGTTCTTGGTCCATTAAAACGGCGATACTTCTTAACTGCTGTGCGGCTATTGAATTTAACACGGCGGCAGTACCATTGAGAATTAGCCCCCCACCTAATAAATACCAATTAATATTTCTACTTCCATTGGTGCCAATTAAACCCACTACAGAAGTGGCTGTTCCCAAGACGGTGATAATTCCTGCCCATGTTCTATTTGAACGATATTGGTCATAGTAAATGGTATACTGAGGATTATTTAAATAAGCCATTAAATAGTCTAACCTTCTTTTTCCATTATACAATTGCCCATTATACATTAATCCAGGTTTACTTAAGGCTGGAATAAAAGATACCCCTTTAGGATTGTAATAAAACTGAACAGATTCAGGACTTGGGGGTTGACCGCAAACCGATGATTGCAAAGAGATTGCCAATAGCAGCAAAGCTATCCATTTCATGCACTTGGCTTTAAAAAGGTTTCCAATTCATCCATCATATTTTTGCTACCAATAAACAATGCTGTTCTTTGGTGCAATTTGGTTGGTTGAATCTCTAAAATTCTTTGATCCCCATTAGTGGCTTTTCCGCCAGCCACTTCCAATATAAATGCAAATGGATTGGCTTCATATAATAACCTGAGTTTACCTTGAGGTTTATCTAAGGTACCAGGATACATAAAAATCCCCCCTTTAATCAAGTTGCGGTGAACGTCTGCTACCATGCTACCAATATATCGTTGAGTATAAGGGCCGCCTGTTTCCTTGGTCTTTTTCTGACATCCATTTATATACTCTCTTACCCCTTCTTTGTATTGAAAAAAGTTTCCGTGGTTAACAGAATAAAATTTACCATCTGGAGGACATTTGATATTAGGATGACTCAAAGAAAACTCACCAATAGAAGGATCTAGTGTAAATCCATTTACACCCCTTCTGGTAGCATAGACCATCATGGTACTAGAACCATAAATGACATATCCAGCAGCTACTTGTTTGATACCAGGTTGTAGAAAATCTTCCTTGGTACAGGGGGTTCCCAGCTCACTTACGCGTTTGTACACGCTAAAAATAGTACCAATAGAAACATTCACATCTATATTACCACTACCATCTAAGGGATCAAACAAGACCACATACTTGCTATTATTACTCACTTCATCATCAAAAACTACAAAATCATCCATTTCTTCACTGCCAATTCCGGCACAACTGATTCCGTGCTTTAGCACTCCCATAAATTGATTATTGGCATAGATATCCAATTTTTTCACGTCTTCACCCTGCACATTGATGCTACCAGCATCTCCCAATATATCAACCAATCCTGCTTTGTTTACTTCTACATTGACCCTTTTGGCAGCCAATCCTATATCTCTTAACAAAGAACTCAACTCACCTGTTGCATTTGGGAACTGACGCATCTGCTGGATAGTGAACTCATCCAAAGTCAGTATGTTTCTATTGATGATCATATGTTTGCCTATTTGTATAAAGATAACAAGGGCTTCTCAAAAACTAGTCATTTTTTGAAGAATGGGGCTTTTGATCTATCCTATATTTGCATTCATAAAATTCAAGGAACTGATGAAAGTTTTCAAATTTGGTGGAGCCAGTGTTAACAGCATTGAAAGAATCAATAACCTGGGTCCTATTTTACAGGAATTTAAAGAAGACCAATTGGTAGTCATTATCTCTGCCATGGGAAAAACCACCAATGCTTTGGAGAAAGTGGCAGAATCTTTTTTTGAAGGCAATAGGGAAACCGCATTAACGCTTTTCCACGAAATAAAAACCAATCATTTATCTATTGCTCAGCAATTAATGACCAAGGGTTATGCAGATTGCGAAATGCAATTGGCAGATTTTTTCACAGAAATTGAATGGTTATTACACGATAAACCTGTTAGGGATTTTGATTATTACTATGACCAAGTAGTTTGCTTAGGTGAATTATTGAGCACTTGTATTCTTAGTCATTTTTTAAATGAATGGGGCATTGCCAATCAATGGGTAGACGTGAGAGACTTGATTAGAACGGATAACAATTTCAGGGACGCCAATATTGACTGGGAAACCAGCACTGAAAAGATTCAAGGATTGATGAAAAAAGGAATTGGCCCATCTTCCAAAATACTCATTACACAAGGATTTATTGGAGCTACAGATGATAATGAAAGTAGTACCCTTGGAAGAGAAGGAAGCGATTATACGGCTGCCATTTTTGCCAATATTGTAGAAGCGGAGAGTTTGACCATTTGGAAAGATGTTGCTGCTGTAATGAATGCTGACCCAAAAGTTTTTCCAGACGCCGTAACCATTCCTGTTTTGAATTATACGGAAGTAATTGAAATGGCTTACTATGGTGCCCAGGTGATTCACCCCAAGACCATTAAACCACTTCAAAACAAAGGAATCCCCTTATTGGTTAAATGCTTTTTAGATAGCAGCTTGGCTGGAACTCAAATACACAACAAACAAATCAAAGGACTTCCTCCAATTATTGTACTAAAACCCAAACAGGTATTGGTTACTATGACCACAACTGATTTTTCTTTTGTGGGAGATCACCATATGAGGGAATTATATGGCCTGATGGAATCCATGCATTTGAAACCTAATTTAATGCAAACTGGTGCCATATCATTAATGATTAGCCTAGATGACCAATCGGAGAAAATAAGCAAATTGGCTCAAGCTGCTAGTGGCATTTTTGACGTTCAAGTAGAAAAAGATTTGACACTTTTAACCATCCGCCATTATACTGCAGCTACAATAGAACAACATTTATCAGGAAAAACGGCTGTATTACAACAACAGTCAAGAGAAACCATACAATTTTTGTATTAGAAAGATTTAAGACTTAGAAAACAAGTGTTTCTGAAGCATAATCTTTAGCTCTGTTTCTTTGAATGGTTTTACCAAAACATCGGTAATACCTGCTTTTCTATAAGCTTCTAGGTCATCTTGCAAAATGGTAGCGGTTAGTGCTACAACAGGCATGCTGGCTTTGCCATTGGGGTGATTTCTAATGGCAGTAGCTAATTGGTCACCAGTTAGTTTTGGAACATTAATATCGGTTAAGACAATATCATACTTATTGTCATTAAACATTTGCCAACCGGTTTGTCCGTCTTTGGCCAAATCATAAGCAAGGTTTTGCTTCTTGAGCAATAATCCCAACAACATGGCATTCATGTCATTGTCTTCAATCACCAAGGCTTTTTTGTGCAACATATCTGTATACAGTAACAGACCATTATTAGTGGAAGGAACAGGATCAACAGCTTGTGGTTCTTGATCAATGAGGTAAACTAATGAAACTGCAAACTCAGAACCCTCATTTAATTTACTAGCCACTTCAATGGTTCCACCTTGCAATTCAGCCAACATTTTACAAATAGGTAGACCCAAGCCAGTACCCCTAATGGCACGTCTTGATTCAGCACTTTGGTCTGCAGAAGTTACTTGGGTAAATTCTTCAAAAATGCTGTTTAATTTATCTTCAGGAATTCCAATCCCAGAATCTGCCACCCGTATTTTCAAAGAAACTTCATGTCCATTTTTATTGGTAGCTGCAGCAGATATGGTTACTGCGCCTTGCTCCGTAAACTTGATGGCATTGCTGGTAAGGTTGAACAAAATTTGTTTTAATCGGAACTTATCTCCAATAACTATCAAGTCTTTTGGTATGGACAATTCTTCTTTTATCTGAATACCTTTTTCTGCAGCTGCAGCGCTAAATGCAAAAGCAACTTCTCCAATGGCTTCAGATATATTAAATGGATGTTGTTCTAACCTAAGTTTACCAGCGTCCAGTTTTGAAAAGTCTAACACGTCATTGACAGTATGTAATAAGTGGTCAGAACTGGTTTTAATGGCTTGTAAGTATTTCTTCTTTTCGGGGTCAGTTTCCATTCTGTCTATAATATCCGTGAATCCCATGATAGAAGTAAGTGGAGATCGAATTTCATGACTCATATTACTCAAGAATCTACTCTTCATTTGAGTCATTTTCTCAGCATTCTCTCTGGCTTCAATTAACTGGGTTTCATATTTAACCAACCTGATAATGTTGAATACCAATAGCACTACAATCACCAAAATAATAACCAAGGACCCCCACGAAAATTTCTCAATGGAATTTCTGGCATTTAATGAAGTAGCTAATGCATTTTCTAAATGCTGTTTTCTAGCAGCTAATTCCCTTTGCAACAAGATTTCTAAAGCAGCGTCAATTTGAGCAATAATAGCCAAGTTGGTTTCTGCCAATACTTTTTCACTTTCATTGAGCCTTTTGCGTACGTTAAACTCTTCATTGACTTTACCTTGGTAAAACTGCTGAATTTCATCAGAAAGTTTGTTAATGGAAGAATCCAGAGAAGAAGTTTCTGTTTTGGTAGAATCTAAGGTCTTACCAGCTTGTACGGCACCACCTTTTGCGTATTCTAGTGGCGCTGCTGCTTCTTCTTTATTGGTAAATAGCTCTCCCAATTTTTTGAAGAATCCCTTCTTTTTCTTAGGCGCAGCTTTTAAGGTATCCACCCTATTGATCACAAATCCTTCCAAAATAGATTTGTCAATGCGCTTGATCTGAATGGGTTGATTAATCTGAACCAACTGCGTTCTATATCCTGATTTGGTGGTGGTAGTAACAGAATCGGCAATTTTCTTTAGTTGAGCAATCATATCTGCTAACTCAATTTTCTTGTCTAAACCGGATACTATCTGTTTTACATCGGCACTATCTGCGCCTGTCATGATTTGTTGAAGGTTAAAAGAGATCTCACTCAAACCAGCTAAAAAGGCATTTTTTCTGGTTGAATCATAGGTACTCAAATAAATGCGGTAATTGTTTTCAGCTACTGAGAGTTGTTTATCAGTCTCCTGTAAAAGTCCAATACTGGGGTTCTGAATCACCAGCGTATCTATAGATTGTCTTAAAGAAATAAGGCTTTTTGAATTGACAGCATTTAAAACCAATACTGACACCAAAACCACCAGGCATATGATGATTAGGATGATATTAGAAATAGAAAGTCTTAGCTTTTTCATTGCTATTATCAAGTTTCTTAGGGGTTACGGAAGGTTGAAAATACAATAAAATCGTTATAGACCGCTAGTTTTTCAGAAAATCCGGTATTCTCCTTTCTGATTGATGCCTACAATAGGTAGTTGGCGAAGGCCTTGAAAATGCAGGAAAATCTCTTTCATCTTGTCTGCAAAAGCCCGATATTCCGGATCATCACGGCTACTTTTTTTGAGAAATTCCCGGCTTTTTACTTGGTCATAATTAATAGGAAAGATATGCACCGGTATAAAATCCTGCCCCTGTAATTGTGCATAGGCAGTCAAGACATAAAGCTCTTCCATGGGTATGTCCTTTATTGGAATACATCCCTGGGTTAAACAGCCCCCATGTATAAAAATGTCTGACCCAGGTTTAATAGAATCACTTAATAATCTATCCGATGCATTGGGATAATTGAGTTCAAGGGATAAATGATAATTACTCAATGGATTGAAAGATTTAATAAAATAACATCCTTCAGGTACTTGGTAATCACCATCCATACGCTTGGGTCCCATGGTTCCAGAAAGGGCGCAGACAGGATAGGTTTTAAACAATTGAAACTGTGTATTATTTCCTGATTTTACCCAAACTTCTAATTGAGAATCATATTTAAAACTTCTGATATAGACTTGTTTTGGGGGAAATACCAACCCGGCTCTCTTAAACTGATTTTTGAGGGTATCCGTTCTGGTTTTAATAGCTTTGGCCACTTTGGGATATGACTGTTGTTGTTCCCAAAAAACGGATTGTCCGCTTAATTGCAGCATCTGGAATAGAAAAATGGTGCATAGGGTTAACAACTTCATGGATTCAAAAATAAGCCATCAACCCTAATGCACCATTGCTATTTATTTACAAATTGCCTCTTTTGTCTTGTTCCCTTTCAATGGCTTCAAAAAGGGCTTTAAAATTTCCTTTTCCAAAACTGGTTGCTCCTTTTCTTTGAATGATTTCAAAAAACAGGGTGGGTCTATCTTCTACTGGTTTGGTAAATATTTGTAACAAATATCCTTCCTCATCTCTATCAACTAAAATGCCCAATTCTCTAAGTGGGGCAATGTCTTCATCAATAGATCCTACCCTTTCAAATAATTCGTCATAATAAGAGCTAGGAACTTTTAAAAATTCAATCCCTCTTGCTTGCAGCTCTGTCACTGTTTGGACAATATTATTAGTAGCCAATGCTACGTGTTGGCATCCTTCACCATTATAAAAGTCTAGATACTCTTCTACTTGTGATTTCTTCTTTCCTTCTGCCGGTTCATTAATGGGAAATTTGACAAAGCCATTCCCGTTACTCATTACTTTACTCATCAAAGCAGAATATTCTGTAGATATATCTTGATCATCAAATGTTAGAATATTGCGGAAGCCCATTACTTGCTCATAAAAATCAACCCATTTATTCATTTGGTTCCAACCCACATTTCCTACACAATGGTCAACATACAATAAGCCAGTATCAGCTGGGTTATAAGCCGATTCCCATTTTTTAAACCCGGGTAAAAAAACACCTTGATAATCCTTTCTTTCAATAAATAAGTGAACTGTATCTCCATAAGTATGGATCCCGCTAACAACCACTTTACCATCTGCATCTTCCAATACTGTTGGTTCTGAATGTGATTTACCTCCACGCTTAGTGGTTTGCTCCCAAGCATCTGTTGCGTCAGTAACTTTCAAAGCCAAAAACTTGATACCATCACCGTGTTTATAAACGTGTTGAGCAATTTCATTCTCTGTTCTCAAAGCTGTAGTAAAAACAAAAGTGAGTTTGTGCTGACGTACGGCATAGCTTACTCTGTCTTTGATCCCCGTTTCAGGACCCGCATAAGCCAATGATTGAAATCCAAATGCGGTTTTATAAAAATGTGCCGCTTGTTTGGCATTACCTACATAAAATTCAACATAGTCAGTTCCTTGTAATGGTAAAAAATCGGTTTGAGAAATAGGGTTATTAACCATAGCTTGAGTAGCTTCCATAGAAGTTGTTTTAAAATAAAATAAGATAGATGAATCAAAAACCTTTCGCCAAAGGGCGATAGTTTAAAACAAGGCATCCATGGCTAGGGCAACCATGAGCAAACAGTAACTGATACGGATATCGTTAAAAACCTTATGTGGGTAGTCAGGTCTCATTATTACAAAAATACCCTTTTTGACCAATCAAACAAGGAAGCATTGCTTTGGTTCTTTATCTTCGCTGTTTCCAAGGCTTTTTAACAAAAAATCAAGTAATGAAAGTAGGCATTTTAGGTGGAGGTCAATTGGGTAGAATGTTGTTGCAAGCTGCGGCTGATTATACCGTTGAAACACATGTTCTTGAAAATGATCCTAATTGTCCTGCCGCACATCTTTGCCACCATTTTCATTTAGGTAATATTCAAGATTATGATGCGGTTTTGGCTTTTGGACAAGGTTTAGACGCCATTACCATTGAAATAGAATCGGTTAATATTGATGCTTTGGAAACTTTGGAACAACAAGGTGTGAAGGTTTTTCCAAGTCCAGCGGCCATTCGCATTATTAAAAACAAAATAACCCAAAAAGCATTTTATGCTGAACATCAAATACCCTCACCGGAATATTTGATTACCAATAGTTTAGAAGAATTAAAAAGTAAAGAAGCATTTTTACCAGCTGTGCATAAAATTGGTGAAGGAGGATATGACGGAAAAGGGGTTCAGGTGATTAAACGCAAAGAGGATTTAGATAAAGGTTTTGATGCCCCATCCGTTTTAGAAAAAATGGTACCCATTCAAAAAGAATTGGCACTGATTATTGCTGTCAATACCAAGGGTGAGACCGCTGTTTACCCACCAGCAGAAATGGTTTTTGACCCAATTCTAAACCTATTGGACTACCAGGTTTCTCCAGCAAGAATTCCTGAAAAGGTTTTGTGGAAGGCGGAAGCCATTGCATTAAAAGTGGCCAAATCCCTAAAAAGTGCTGGATTATTTGCAGTTGAACTATTTGTTGACCATGACCAGAATGTATGGGTAAACGAAACCGCCCCAAGGGTGCACAATAGTGGACACCATAGTATTGAAGGAAACTATTGTAGCCAATACCACCAACTTTGGCGAATCATTTTGGAATATCCACTTGGCAATACAGACCCAATTATGCCTGCGGCGATAGTCAATTTGTTAGGAGCTCCTGGATATGCTGGACCTGCTGTTTATGAGGGATTACATGAAACCCTTCAAATTGACAACGCTTTTGTACACTTATATGGCAAGGCTGAAACCAAGCCAGGCAGAAAAATGGGGCATGTAACCATTTTGAGCAATGAGTATCAAGACTTGATTCACCAATCAAACAAGATCAAACACCTGTTAAAGATTGTAAGTAAGCCCTAACCAAACTTATTTTCTAATTACGTTTAAAGGTTTTAGAAAACCAATCCCTATCAAGCTTTTGGTTTGCAAAGCATGTGAAGTGTTGTTGGGTCCAAACAATCTTACGTTATCATCATAGATTAAGTCTAAACTATAAGTAGCAGAAAAGTACTTGTTGATTTTAAAAGCAAATTGGTTGGTCATAAATAAATCCACGTTCTGAGGGTCTTGCTTATAGTTAGAGAACAGATCCATCCTACCCTTGTATGCTATATTTTTGGCTACCGTTGTGCTATAGTTCACCGTTACAAAAGCACCAATTTCATTTAAGGATTTCTGCCCTTTAGGTACGCCATATAATCCTTTCTCATACAATTCTTTCTTGGTAACAACTGTATACCTAGAAGTTAAAGGAGACATGAAGACGGATAATTTTGAACTTGGTTTATAGTCAAATCCCAAGGAGAAAATAAAATAGCCTGGTGCCATAAAGCTGGAAGACAATTCTGCTGGATTGGTGCCATAATTAAATCCATCAAAAAACTGTGATCGAAAATTGAATAATCCAGACAAGAACCATTTTCCCGTGGTATCCATTTTATATCCAAACTTGCTCAAAAAGTCCATTCTATCATCGTTCTTTCTACCTCCTGAACTGGATGTATTTACATAACCTAGGTTCAGGTCCATATTATTGTCCCAAACCTTACGCCCTTTTTGATGAAAAATATAGTAGTTCAAATACGTGTTAGCAGCCAATGAAAAATTATCGCCACCGGCAGCCCAGTTACTTAAAGAACCCTGTGACAAAGAAAATAAGAAGAGACCTCCCCTTTTCCAAGCCCATTTGGTGGTATCGGCTTCCTTTTTAATGGTTCTGGAAGTTTCAGAACGCAATTTATTAACTACCACATCTTGTGCAGATGCCATAAAACCTAAAAAAATCCCAATCAAGAGTAGATATTTTCTCATCCTTATTTTTTTCAAAGCGCTAATTTAAAGATTCTTAAGAAGTTTAACGAATGCAATGCTGACAATCTGGCACAAAACACTTGATTTTATGTATTTTCGCGCTCTAAATTTGGGTATTGATGGAAATGTTGGATTTATCAGGTAAAGTGCATGACGAGCAAAGACAAGGTGAAGCTTTTTTGCCAGCCACTGCCATTGAGAAAACCTATCAAAAGCATTTCTATATTGAAAGCTATGGTTGTGCCATGAATTTTTCCGATAGTGAAGTGGTGGCTTCTATTCTTCAAGCCAATGGATTTGGTCCAACTTCCCTATTTGAAGAAGCTGACCTAGTGTTAGTTAATACCTGTTCTATTAGAGAAAAAGCGGAGCAAACCATCAGAAAAAGACTCACTGAATTCAGAAAAGCCAAGGAAAGCAAAAAGGGCATGCTGGTAGGTGTTTTGGGTTGTATGGCTGAACGTTTAAAAGCCAAATTATTAGAAGAAGAAAAACTGGTTGATTTAGTAGTAGGTCCAGATGCTTATAGAAGTTTACCCCTATTGATTGAAGAAGCTAGTAGTGGTCAGAAAGCGGTAAATGTTTTGCTTAGTAGAGATGAAACTTATGCAGACATTGCTCCTATCCGATTAGATAGCAACGGCGTTTCAGCCTTTGTTTCTATTATGAGGGGATGTAATAATATGTGTAGCTTTTGCGTGGTGCCTTTTACAAGGGGCAGAGAAAGAAGCCGAGACGCACATAGCATCTTAGCTGAATCCATTGATTTATTTGAAAAAGGATACAAAGAAATCACCCTCTTAGGGCAAAATGTAGATAGTTATTATTGGGTGGATGAATCCAACGAAACCACTATTACTTTTGCTGCTTTGTTAGAAAAAATTGCTTTGATTAGTCCTTTGCTCAGACTTAGATTTAGTACTTCTCACCCAAAAGATATTACGGACGATGTCTTGCATACCATTGCCAAGTATGAGAATATCTGCAATTATATACACTTACCTGTTCAAAGTGGCAATAACAGGATTTTACAATTAATGAATAGGACTTATACCCGTGAATGGTATTTGGCCAAAGTAAAACGTATCAGAGAAATCATTCCTGACTGTGGCTTAAGCACTGATATCATCGCAGGATTTTGTTCAGAAACAGAAGAAGAGCACCAAGAGACTATTTCTATCATGAATGATAGTGTTTTTGACTATGCATATATGTATTATTATAGTGAAAGACCTGGCACCCTTGCAGAAAGAAGATACACAGATGACGTTCCAGAAGAAGTTAAAAAAAGGCGCCTACAGGAGATTGTAGATGCGCAATATCAGTTGTCGCTTAGAAGCAACCAAAATGATGTAGGTAAAACTTACCGTATTTTAATTGATGGTGAAAGTAAAAAGGATCCAAATTTTTGGAAGGGCAGAAATGACCAAAACAAAGTAGCTGTATTTCCAAAAGCTGATTTGAATTTGCAAATGGGTAACTATGTAGACGTTCAAATACATAGCTGTACCAAGGGAACCCTTTTAGGAACCGCAGTTCCTGAAACAAAACATTGACAAACAGGATGGCAACATCCTTTAAAATAGATCCATGGATTTACAATCTATCAAAAACAGGTTTGGCATTATTGGAAATGCCACTGCTTTAAATCATGCTTTAAATACCGCAGTTCAAGTAGCAGCAACAGACTTGACGGTACTAATTGTTGGAGAAAGCGGTGTAGGTAAAGAAGTGTTTTCTCAAATTATTCATGCACTTTCTAGTAGAAAGCATAATCCCTTTATTGCCGTTAACTGTGGGGCTATTCCAGAAGGTACTATTGACTCAGAATTATTTGGACACGAGAAAGGTGCTTTTACTGGAGCAGTAGATAGCAGAAAGGGTTATTTTGAAACCGTTAGTGGTGGTACTATTTTCTTAGATGAAATTGGTGAAATGCCATTGGGTACTCAGGCTAGGCTCTTGAGGGTTTTGGAAACAGGCGAATTTATCCGGGTTGGCTCTTCCAAGGTTCAAAAAACAGACGTACGTGTTATTGCTGCAACCAATAGAGAGCTCTTAGAATTTACGCAAAAAGGACGTTTCCGTGAAGACCTTTATTATAGATTAAGTACGGTTCCAATAAGGGTACCATCTTTGAGAGACAGAAAGGAAGATATCTTGCTTTTATTCAGAAAATTTGTTGTGGATTTCTCAGAGCGATACAAAACCATACCTGTTCAATTAGACGAGGAAGCCAAACAATTGCTCATTAACCATGGTTGGCAGGGTAATGTAAGAGAGTTGAAAAATATTGCCGAGCAGATATCTGTATTGAGCACTAATCCGCAGGTAAATGGATCAGAGTTAAGAAAATTTCTTCCAGAAAAAAATGGCAATCGATTACCAGTTTTGGCCAATCAACCTGGTGCTACTTCAGAATTCAACAACGAGCGAGAAATCTTGTATAAGTTGTTTTTTGACATGAAAAAAGATGTTACTGAGCTCAAAAAAATGTTTCTAGAGATTTTACAAAATCCTTCATTAGCTGGCTCTGCAGCCAGTTTTACTAGGGACTCTCTCCTAAATGATTTTCATGCAAATAATGAACTGCCCGTTGCTAGTTCAAATATCATGAACAATGCTGCAAACAATAATTTACCTACCAACTATATTAACAATAACCAACAACCCGTAATTCTTGGAGAAGATAATATTCACCAACACGAAGAAATTGAAGAGTCATTGAATATTATGGACAAGGAGAAAGAACTGATTGTGAAAGCCTTGAAAAAACACAAGGGAAAACGCAGAGATGCTTCCCTTGACTTGGGTATAAGCGAAAGAACGCTTTATCGAAAATTGAAAGAATACGATATTGACGAATGATTGGACCAAATACAAACCATCTTGCATGAAAAATAGTTTTCTTTTTTCCCATTCTAAAAAAATATTCCTTGGGTTGATCCTAATCAGCCTTGCGGGTTGTGGCATCTATACCTTGAATGATGTGTCTATTGATTATACCAAGGTCAAGACCATCAAAGTATTTTTTATAGAGAATAAAGCCAGTTATGTAAACCCTCAACTAAGCCCAAAACTATATGATAAGCTGCTGCAGAAAATCACCAATAGTACCAAGCTTACAAGAACCAATAATGATGATGCGCATTACCAAGTAACAGCCACCATTACGGGTTATAACCCTTCACAAACGGTAGGGATCAGCGCCCAACAGGCCACCACCAACCGATTAACAGTAACGGTACATGTGTCCTTAAAAAAGACATTAGAAAATAAAACAGATGAATTTGACGTAAGCAGAAGTGCAGATTTCTCGGCCAATCTTTCCTTACAACAAGCAGAAGGACAATTATTAGATGAGATGGTCAGAAACTTGACCGATGAAATTTTCAACCATATCTTTTCGAACTGGTAATCAAATCGTACTTTTATCCCTATGAACGCATCTCAGGAAAAAGCATTATTCCATTTAACAGGACAGTCTGACCTTTCAAAGATTCAGGAGTCCACCTTAAAACAAATGGCCGCTGAATTCCCCTATTTTGCCCCTATTCACCTTTTCATGGCAGAAAAATGGCATGAAACAGATGCAGTTCAGTATGAAGCTGCTGCTCAAAAAGCCAATTTGTATTTTACCAATCCTTATTGGCTCCATTATCAACTGAATAGTCTTACAGATAAGCCCGAGATGCAAGATGCGAGCATTTCCTTAGAAACCATTATCCATCAGACCAATCAACCAAATTATACTGGGCTTCAAAAAGATAACTCACCAGAATTATCCGCTTCTCAAACAAATGAGCTTCAACCGGCTGACCCCTTGTTGTTAGATGCATCATTTACAAGCAGTCCTGAAATTCCCGTTGATCCAGCACCTGTTAGCAATACTATTTCTAATGATTTCAGTATTCCAACCATTGAAAAGGTCAAGGAAATGATGCGTGGCATTGACAAGCAACCGTTGATTGAAGCTACCGATACCCTACCGGAGGGTATTGCAGCTATAGCGCCAGAGCTACCCAATCTTGCAGAAAGTCCAGTATCTTTTGAGCAAACCAATGCAGCAGAATCTGATGCAAATGATACTGAAGCTAGAATTATAGATGTTGAGGATGATATGGTTGAAAGTGAATATGAATCATTACCATTAGCTGAATCTTATGATGAAACTGCCGCCACAGCGGAAAGTAATGCCAAAATATCTAGTTTGTTATCTGGCCAATTGGCCGATTTTAAAAAACCAGTAACCGATGCGGATCAATTGGGCTTGCCCAAGGACACCATGCATACCATTGATTATTTTGCTTCTCAGGGCATCAAGATAGATTTATCACAGATTCCACAAGACAAATTAACCACCCACCTAAGAAGGTTTACAGACTGGCTCAAATACATGAAGTCTGAAAACCCCAACCCTGTAGACCTTGGAACCAGAAAAGATTTAGAAGAAGCAGTAGCTCTAATTGCCCATTCTTCCAACGAATCCAAAGAGGTTTTAACCGAGTCTATGGCGGATGTTTTGCAAAAACAAGGGCAAATTGACAAGGCAATTCAGCTCTATATCAAATTAAGTTTCTTAAATCCTGAAAAATCCGCTTATTTTGCTGCCAAAATTCAACATTTAAAAGGTATACAATGATCATTTTGTTCTTAGTTCTGATTGTGCTTGCTTGTGCAGGTTTGGGTTTTGTGGTATTGGTTCAAAATCCTAAAGGTGGTGGCTTATCTGCTAATGTAGGCGGTATCAGCAACCAATTGATGGGTGTAAAGCAAACCACTGACGTTCTTGAAAAAGGAACTTGGCTATTTGCAGGTATTATTGCCCTCTTGGCTTTGTTCTCAAGTCTTTTCTTAAAAGGTGGCGCTTCTAGCAGCGTAGATAATTCTCTTTTACAAAAAGTGAATACTACCGGCGCGGCTCCAGCAGCACCAGCTACTCCTGCTAATACCGTTCCAATGAAAGCGGATTCTGGTAAGAAATAAGCTATTTTTAAAATTATTATGACCCTGTCTGCCTTGCAGACAGGGTTTTTATTTAATTTAAACGAATGAAATCCTTGGTTCGCACCCTTTTCTGGGTTGTATTAGTTGTAGCAGGAATTGGCACTTGGATGTTATTTGGCCATGGTACGGACTTTTCCGGTTCGCATAAGTATTTTACCCTATCCCTAGCCGATGCTCAAACAGGCAAACCAGGTGAAACAATGGAAGGAAAGTCCTTGTTAAAACAACCTTGGATGCTAGACTTATTGATTTCCGTTTCTGGAAATCAAGGAAAAATCAAAGCGGGTAAATATGAGATAGTTCAGGGGCAAAGTATTTGGAGTGTAGCAAGAATGTTGAAAAATGGCCGACAAGCTGAAATTAAATTGGTGATTAATAGAATTAGAACCAAGGAAGATTTTGCCCATTTAATTGCCAGCAAATTTAACCAAGACAGCCTACAAGTATTGGCCTATTTAAACAACCCGGATTCCTTAAAACAATGGGGCGTGGACACGGGAACGGTTTTCACAACCATCATACAGGACACGTATCTTTTTTATTGGAATAGTTCATTGAACAAAATTTTTCAAAGACTTTTTGACGCTAAAAACCAATTTTGGAATAAGAACAATCGCTTGGCCAAAGCGGCTGAAATGGGATTCAAACCAGAAACAGTCTATATTCTGGCATCTATTGTAGATGAGGAAACCAATTACGATTCTGATAAATTCAAAATTGCCAGTGTCTATATCAATCGCTTGCACAAAGAAATGCCCCTACAGGCCTGCCCTACTATTAAGTTTGCTATGCGTGATTTTACCATCACCAGGATTTATGAAAAATATTTAAGCAATCCCTCACCTTACAATACATATAAATTCAAGGGACTACCTCCAGGCCCAATTTGTACCCCATCGCCTAAAACCATTGATATTGTTTTGGATGCCCCCAAAACTGACTATCTTTTCTTTGTTGCCAAAAGCGATTTTAGTGGCTACCATCATTTTAGTAGTAATTACAAAGAACATGATGCTTATGCAAAAGAATACCAAAAAGCATTGGATATTTACATGGCTAAAAAAGCAAAAACAAATTGACCAAATTAGAACGCATTTTTGTCACTTCAAAACCTGTTAGCTATCTGATCAGGAAAAGCAAGGAAATAATCATCCCAGGCTTTCAAGGCATTCCATTATATGATGTGGTACAGTTTTTTTTCATGCAGGTAAGAAGAATTGGTCTCAATGATCGAGCGTCTGTGATTGCCTTTCATTTGATTATGGCTATTCCAGCTGCTTGTTTGTTTTTATTTTCTGTTATCCCCTATTTACCTGGTTCGGAGGATTTTAAAAATGAACTTTTATCATTAACAAGAGACCTAACCCCTATCAAGCACACATATGATTTGATTAAAAATTTTCTAGATGACTATTTTGAAAAACCCAAAAGCGGACTCCTTTCTTTTGGTTTTTTGTTGGTCATTTTCTACGCTTCTAATGCCATGATGGGAATTATTAGAACATTTGATAAATCTATTTTAGACGCCAAGACTTATTTCATGCACAAGCGATGGAGGGCTATTAGACTTACCATTATCTTAATTTTATTGGTCATTAGCGCTGTCTTCTTTTTAATGGGGCATGATGCTTTAGAAGGAATTTTAAAAAGATTCTTTGGTCTCAAAAAAAAGGTTCATTTGGGTTGGTGGGAGAACACCAGATGGATGGTCATTATTTTATTGATCTTCTTAGGCATTTCTTTGATATACAAATTTGCACCATCAGTTGAAAAGAGATGGAAGTTAATCTCTCCAGGTTCTTTGTTAGCTACCTTCCTTACCTTAGCTACAACTATTGGATTCTCCTATTGGGTAAACCATTTTGGACGCTATGACAAGGTATATGGTTCAATTGGAACAATCTTAGTTATCATGCTT
>JBEAPC010000132.1:0-8691 GCA_041164585.1 Bacteroidota bacterium | reverse complement strand
ATATTTGATTATCTTTTTACTAGAATTCTTGACTATGAACAAAACCTGGATTGCCCTATTTTGCTGTTGCTGCTGTTTAGCGGCCACAGCCCAAAGCAAAAAAAGCCTACTACGCAACCTAGAGAAAAACGCCCCAGATAGCTTTTTGGTTCGGTTTAAAACCACCAAAGGAAATTTTGACGTGAAAGTGTACAAAGACTGGTCTCCCATTGGGGCTACAAGGTTCTACCAGCTGGTCAAAGCCCATTACTATACCAATATGTATGTGTTTAGGAGTACAGAAAAATACGCCCAATTTGGCATTCAAAATGATACTGCACTAAACCGATTCATGGACAAAAAAACCATCAAAGATGAGTTGGCTACCCATAGCAATCAAAGAGGTGTCATGTCATTTGCAACTGGTGGAATAGACAACCGTACCGTACACGTTTACATTAATAAAATAGATAATCGCAGATTAGATACCATGGCGCATTCCAAAGGCTTCCCTCCTTTTGGACAAGTAATAAAAGGCATGGAAGTGGTAGACAAGTTTTATGGGGCTTATAAAGACACGATTACCATTAAACACCAAGACTCTGTGATGAGGTATGGTAACAAATACTTAGAACAACATTTTCCAGGACTGGACAAGATTAAAAAAGCAAGATTGAAACATTAATGGCAAACGGGTAAAACAGCCAAGACTGCTATTTTTTCCACTTGAAACTATTGATCAAGTGCTTCATATCCTCTAACAAAAATTGGTTCACAATACCCAGAGAATCGGCATTGGGTGCAGCATCAAAATAGAGTGCTCCACGCAGAAAATGCTTGGTAGAATCGGTTAAAAAAAATTGATTTGCTGTTGCTACATCACCTCCTAGTGAAAACATGACGCCGTGAATGCCATGCATGGTTTGCATACTAGAATCTTCAATGGAATAAGCCTTGCTACTATGTTTACCCGTTAAGAAATATGCGTGCTTAATAAGGGTATCAAAACTATTTTTACCTATCTCTTTGTAACTAATATGAATCTTTCCGTTAAAGTCAGGAAAATTGATATTGACCCACCATGGGTTTTCTGTGGCTTCTCCAAAGAAACTACTATCCTTTACTATTTGGGCATATACTGGATACTCAAATTCATAAGGATAACCTGCCTGACTAAAGACCTGATATTTTTTCTTGGGAAATCCAATATCAAAATAACCATTGGGTTTAGGCGTAAATATGCTATTACAGGCCACAATAAAAATCAGCATAATGCCTACCACCAAAATAGAACTACGATTGCTTGAAAACATGATTGGATTTTTGAAAGCTATTCTGATTCCTGTTGTTTGATGGTTACTTTAATCTTGTCAATCCTGTTTTTGGCAACTTCTAAAACAGTAAATTCAAAATCGCCGGAACGCAATACCTGTGCGGGTTGCGGGATTTCTCCGGCTAGCTCTAAGACAAGTCCTGCCAAAGAATCACTTTCCCCTTTTACTTGCTCAAAAATGTCTGCTTGTAATTCCATCACTTTACAAACATCATTGAGCATGGTGCGGCCCTCAAAAATATAATTGAATTCATCAATCTTTTTATGACCAGATTCTTCCTCGTCAAATTCGTCTTTGATATCGCCAATCACTTCTTCTAAAATATCTTCCAAAGTAACAATCCCACTGGTGCCTCCAAACTCATCCACTACTACCGCAAAATGGATCCGCTTTGATTGAAAATCTTGCAATAAATCTTCAATCAATTTTTGCTCGTGCACAAAATAAGGCTGACGCATATGGGTATGCCAAGCATAATCATCCGCTTCATTGATAAAGGGAATCAGGTCCTTGGTATGAATCATTCCAACCACATTATCCAAGTCTTCATTATATACAGGCAACCTGCTATAATGCAGGTCTTTAACAGAAGCAATGAGTTCTCCAAAACTAATTTCCTGATCCAAACCATGTACGTCCATCCTGGTTTTCATGATTTGTTTCACCGTAATATTTCCAAACTTCACAATCCCTTTTAGAATATTTTTTTCGTTCTCAGAAGCCGTGCTATCAGTTGTTAAGTCAATAGCATGATCCAGTTCTTCCAAACTATAAGAACCCATATTTTTTCTAGCCAGGCTCTTTTCTATGACATCTGAAAAATTTACCAAGCGCTTACTCAACCCTGCCGTAGCATAAGAAACGGCTTGTATAATTCCTCCAAAGTCTTTGGCAAAACGAATATTGTTTTGCGTAGCCAAAACCTTGGGCATGACTTCACCAAATAACACCAAGATAAAAGAGACAGAAATTACCTTGATCACAAATTCCACCCATACCGCGTCAAACTTTTCAAAATTGAACATGCCATCAATCAATAAATTAGAAATGATGATGATGGCAATATTGATAAAGCTATTGGCAATTAAGAGTGAAGCCAATAAGGTCTTGGGTTCTTCTAATAAATCCACCACGCGTTTATAGGGTGGCTGCTGTTTAGATTTGAGTAGGTTAATGTCTTTATAGGTAAGGGAGAAAAAAGCCACTTCTGCACCTGCCAATACAAAGGATAAAAATAACAGCACTAATAAAACCATTACCAACACCGTGGTACCCTGTGCTTGAATTGCAGACAGAAATGGTGCTGACAAAAATTGATTCAAAACCGAGTGATAATCCAAAGTTGGTGTTTTAATGTAAAATAGGAAGACTTAGTCTACCGATGACTGCAAAAGTATCAATTCTAAGTTTAAAATGGCAGGTTCTCAGTTGGGTCCCCAATTGGCGGAATATCATCCCCATGATAACCCTCCATTCCTTCTCCCCCATGACCTGATCCATCTGAGCGTTTATCTAACATAATCAAATTGTCTCCCACCACTTCTGTGGCAAATTTTTTGTTCCCGTCTTTGTCTTCCCAACTCCTGGTTCTTAGCCTGCCCTCTACATAGATCAAAGATCCCTTGTGTAGGTATTTCTGGGCCAATTCTGCCAATCCCCTCCAAAGTACCACGGTATGCCATTCTGTTTGTGAGATCAATTTACCAGACCGGTCTTTATAGGTTTCAGTGGTAGCCAGTGGAAATTTAGCTACACTAATATTTCCTTCCAAATGTTGTACATCTGGTTCTTTACCAAGATTTCCTATCAACATGACTCTGTTAACTCCCCTCATAAAATATTTTTTTAGGTTCGTCCAAATCTTACTGTTCTTAAAAATACCCTTTTTTGAGAAACAAAAGAATCCCTTGTTGATAAATTATCAGGCCTGTTAAAAACCCTATTTCCCCAATGGAAGGGCTTGCTCCATCCATTGTAAAATGATTTTTGGAAAGGCCAACTGGTCTATGGATTTTTTGGCTACCCACTGTCCCTTGGTTAGCAGTGTAGGTTTTTTGTTTAAGGTTACCTGAATAAAACGGGCTTTGATTTGCTGATGGGTTAATTGTTGAACCAATAACTCAGAAACAGCATTTACTACCCCTGTTTTAATGGCTAATTGATCTTGCAGCAATTCCATAACTGTCTCAGTATTCCATAAAACCTGATCAGGAGATTCTACCAAGTAGAACTCGTGCAAGTTGGCCCAGATATCGCCCTGGGCTCGTTGGTGAATATAGATTTGACCAGCATGTTCAAAATAGAAATAGTTAAACCAGCGCTTACGCTTGAGTAATTTCTTTTCTTTCACAGGTAATTCATTGACTAGTCCATTAGCAAATGCTTGGCAGTTTTTTTGAAGCGGACATATACCACAGCTAGGCGCAAAAGGTTTACAAACCGTAGCTCCAAAGTCCATAATAGCTTGATTATAAACTCCCGGTTGAGCATGGTCCAATACTTCTTGGGCTAATTGCGTAAATATTTGTTTACCCGTATTTCCATCAATAGGGTCCGCAATATTGAAATACCTAGAAAGCACCCTAAACACATTCCCATCAACTACGGCATATGGCAATTGAAAGGCAAAACTGGCAATAGCGGCAGCCGTATAGGGCCCTACTCCTTTTAAAGAAAGGATGGTTTCATAGACATCAGGAAACTTACCCTGATAATCCTGTACAATGGTTCTGGCCGTATGCAATAGATTTTTGCACCTGTTATAATAACCCAATCCCTCCCAAAGTTTGAATACTTCCTGGTCTTTGGCAGCAGCCAATGCTTCTATTTTGGGATAGGTTTTGATAAAGCGTTCATAATAATTCCATCCTTGCTCCACCCTGGTCTGTTGCAAAATAATTTCGCTCAACCAGATCTTATAAGCGTCCTTCTCACCCTTCCATGGCATTTGCCGATGGTTGCTGGTTTGGTGCCAATGCATGAGATTTTTAGTAAATACTTGTTTCATTGGCCTTGAAAATACAGGAAATTGGTCTTTTGCTAGTTTCCTAATGTATAAACCCTTGATTCACCGCCAAATCAATTGATTGAACCATTTATCAATCAATTGATAACGCCTATAAATTTTAAGCTATCTTTCTTGCAGATACCGGATATTTTAGCTTATTTTAGACTATAACCCACAATTAAAAGCCTTTTCTATGAGAAAATCAGATCTCATCAATCAAATATCGGACAAGACGGGCATCCCTAAAGTGGATGTGCTTGTTACTTTAGAAACCATGTTCAAAGAAGTCAAAGACAGTTTGGCAAATGGACAAAACATCTATATCAGAGGTTTTGGAAGTTTTATCACCAAGAAAAGAGCTGCTAAGATTGGACGAAATATCAAAAAAAATGTAGCTGTTGAGATTCCTGAGCATTTTATTCCGGCATTCAAGCCTGCAAAAGAATTTGTTAGCGAAGTTAAAAGCAAGCGCAAGTCGGACTAACTTTGCTGAAATTTTTACATGAAGAAACAACAATGGATCCTCATTTTGGGCGGGGTCTTGCTCATTGCCATCTTTTATTTTGGCACAAGTTCAGACACACCAAAATCCAATGCTACAGCCGCACCTACTACACAAGATTCTCATAATCACTCAGTTACAACTGAAGATTTATTGGCAAAAGCCAAACAACGCATTAGCCCAGAGCAGGTTCAACGCCTTGCTTTACTGGAACAAGCAGTTGTGCGAGGCGATGTAAAAGACCAGCAAATACATGTTTATCATCAGCTGGCAAGGTTCTGGTCAGACTCTGCTAGAATCTTTGAACCCTATGCATATTATAGTTCTGAAGCCGCGAAGTTGGAAAATTCTGAAAAAAGCCTCACCTTTGCCGCCCAACTGTTTTTAGAGAACCTATTAACAGAGGCTGATCCTGCCATGCAACACTGGTTGGGTGAGAACGCAAAAGATCTTTTAGACAAGGCACTGGTCATCAATCCTGCCAATGATTCCACCAAGATCGGCTTGGGTATCTGCTATATGTTTGGCAATATCTCAGACAATCCGATGCAGGGGATTCTGGAAGTAAGAAAGGTGGTTCAAGAGCATCCGGAGAATCTCTATGGTCAGATGGTTTTGGGAATGGGAGGAAAGAAAAGTGGTCAATATGACAAAGCCATAGAAAGATTCAATACTGTGCTGCAAAAACAGCCTGGTAATCTGGAAGCAATATTCAACCTTGCTGAATGTTACGAGTTAAAGGGCGATAAAGCAGGTGCCATTAAATGGTATCAGCAGGCCAAGGAACTAGTTAAGGTTCCTGAAGCCAAAACCGCTCTGGATAAGCGTATCAGCGAATTGCGCAAATAGCATTTATTTTTTAACATATAAAATTACTTGGACATGCCTTGTGGTAAGAAGAGAAAGCGTCATAAGATTGCGACGCACAAGAGAAAAAAACGTTTAAGAAAGAATCGTCATAAGAAAAAGAACAAATAGTTCTTGATTTTACTATGATACAAACCCCGTTCCGTTTCAAACAATTGGGATTGAACGGGGTTTTCACACTTATCTGGATTTAGCCAACCACCTTTCCTACGCTGCAACTTTTACCTTTTCCTTCCTTTTGGTGGTGGGTGTTACGGATTTAGTGTATTGTTGTATGCCGCCAAGCGGCCAACTATTTTGTATCTAAAAGTTGCCATTCGTGAACAAAGAATTAATTATTAATGTTGCCCCAACAGGCGTTGAAATCGCTTTGCTGGAAGACAAGAAATTAGTGGAACTGCATAATGAAAAAGCAGACGCTAGTTTTGCCGTTGGCGACCTCTACTTGGGAAAAGTGAAAAAGCTCATTCCCGGACTTAACGCTGCTTTTGTAGACGTTGGGTTTGAGAAAGACGCATTTCTACATTATACTGACTTGAGTCCTTATGCTCGCTCTATTATCAAGTTCACGCAAATTGCTATGAACGATAAGGAAGAGCATGGATTTGATTTTGCCAAATTTCAATCCGAACCCGAAATCTTAAAAACGGGAAAGATTAATGAAGTGCTTAATGGCAAGCCCAATGTATTGGTTCAAATCTTAAAAGAACCCATTGCCGCCAAGGGACCAAGACTTAGTTGTGAATTATCACTACCCGGAAGGTTTGTTGTAGTTACGCCATTTAATGAAATTGTAGCTGTTTCCAAAAAGATCCATAGCTCAGAAGAAAGAAAACGCTTACACAAAATTGTAGAAGCCATTAGGCCAAAGAATTTTGGGGTAATTGTACGTACTGCTGCAGAGGGTAAAACCACGGCAGAATTACACCAAGACATGTTGAGTCTGGTTGCTATTTGGGAAACCATCCAGACCAATTTAAAAGGTGCTGTTGCTCCTGCCAAAATCATGAGCGAGCAGAATAAAACCACCAGCATTTTAAGAGACTTACTTAGTGCCGATTTTAATCGCATAGTAGTCAATGACAAAAATATCTATACTGAAATCAGGGTATACTTACAACGTATTGCTCCTGAGAAAGCAGAGATAGTTACCATGCACAATAGCCCAGGTGCTATATTTGACCATTTTGGCATTACCAAACAGGTTAAATCAGCCTTTGGCAAAACTGTCAACCTTCCTAGTGGCGCTTATTTGATTATTGAGCACACAGAAGCATTGCACGTAATTGACGTGAATAGCGGCTATAAGAGCGTGAGCAATAACCAGGAAGAGAATGCACTAGAAACCAACCTAGAAGCGGCAGAAGAGATTGCAAGACAGTTACGCTTGCGCGATATAGGCGGCATCATTGTCATAGACTTTATAGACATGAAGCTTCCAGACAACAAACGCAAGTTGCAAGAAGCCATGGAAGGCTTTATGAAAACTGACCGTGCCCGTCATAGTTTGTTGCCCATCTCTAAATTTGGGTTGTTACAGGTTACTAGACAACGCATGCGCCCAGAAATGAATATCAACACTTCTGAGGTTTGTCCTGCTTGTAATGGCACTGGAAAAATTACTTCTACCCTCATCTTGGAAGACGAGATAGAAAAACGTTTACACTACTTGGTTACACACGCCCATAAGAGCCTTACCCTGACCGTGCACCCCATTGTTTACTCTCACCTTACCAAGGGATGGTTTAACCCCATTATCAGGCAGTGGAGACGCAAATACAAGATGGATCTAAAGGCACAGGCCAATACCAATTACCATATTATTGAATTCCGTTTCTTTAACGAACACGAAGAAGAAATTAAGTTCTAAGAACTATTGCTTTACTGGCAACTTAGATTATACAGATATACAACCCAACTTATTAAAGACTCCGATTCATCGGGGTCTTTTTACTTTGTACAAAGATTGATAACGTGCCTCCACAGATTGTCCATAGTCAGTTGATGGCATTAAAAAAGCCGTCCCGATAAATCGGAACGGCTCTTCAAAATTATTGATGAAAAGCTTATTGCTTTTGCAAGATCAATTTGTTGAATCCTTGGTCTCCACCATTGTACAAGATACGAACACTCAAAGAGATTCTACCAGTACAAGAGAATACTAGACCTGAGCTACCTGATCCTGTAGAAGCTGTTCCTGGATAACCAGTAGCCCATACCAAACCAGAAGCAATAGTAGCTGATCCAGTTGCTGCATCAACTGTAATAACCAAAGGATTTGGACCAACATTACCATAGGCAGGGTTAGGCCATACTTTACTTAAGTTCAATTGGTTAGCACCAGGACCATCAGTTACTTGAACTAGGTCACCGGGAGACCAGTCAACCCAGTCATCCTGAACTACTCTATAAGTACCAGCCATTGGAGCTACAAAAGGACAAACCACTGATGCCGTCCAACGGAAACAAACACCATAGAAAGATCCACTTTCAAGGGCACTGTTAATGTTGCTCACATCATAGGTTTCACCACTTTTGGTGATTACTTGGTTGTAAAAAGTGTAGAAATTACCTGGTGTTAATGCACTAGGGGTAGTACCAAGCGCAGTTGCAATTTCAGCACCAGTAGCACTTAATTCTGTACCCTCACCAGCATAGGTAACGGTTTTTACTAATTTCCAAGAAGTTGGGTTGGCATTTGCACCTTGTACAACATAAACCTTGATCTTGTCAACATCGTTACCGTTGTTGTACTGATTTACTTTAACTCCAACTTTTGAAGTTGCAGCTTGAGCATAATTTAGGTTTAAGTTAATATTACTTGCTAGGGTAATATAAGCACCTTTCCCAAAATTTGACACATCGGACAAAGGATTGGAATTTTCCGATTTTTTACAGGATACAGCAAACAGTAGTATAGCTGCAACACTGAATATGTTTAAGATTTTCTTCATGATTGCTGTATTTTATTTGATGAAATTATCAGGGTTATTATCCCAGAA
>JBEAPC010000131.1:0-19558 GCA_041164585.1 Bacteroidota bacterium | reverse complement strand
CAGCAGCTTGCTTTAACTGTGTTGGCAATTGTCCTTCCAATACAATATCAGAAATACTAAAATGTCCACCAGGTTTTAAAACCCTGTATACTTCTGAAAGCACATTGAATTTATTGGGTACTAGATTCAACACGCAATTACTTACAACCACATCAGCCATATTTGCCGATACAGGCATTTGTTCAATATCGCCCAAGCGAAACTCTACATTTTGAAAGTTTAATTTTTCTGCATTGAGTCTGGCTTTGGCAATCATTTGCTCTGTAAAATCAATCCCAATTACTTTTCCCAATGGACCTGTGGCCGCGCGTGCAACAAAGCAATCATTACCTGCCCCACTTCCTAAATCAATGACCACATCTCCTTCTTTAATTTTGGCAAAAGCCGTTGGCAAGCCACAACCTAGACCAAGATCTGCATCAGCATTATAGCCTTTCAAATTGGTATAGTCATCAGTCATAATATTGTACACTTCTGTACTACAACCACCCGCACCACAGCAGGATGAAGCATTGTCTTCTCTTGACTGCTCCGCAATAGCTGCATATTTTTCTTTAACCAATGCTTTGAGTTCGTTTTCGTTTTTCATTTTTTTATTTTTAGTTTATTAATTTTTTTAAGAAATGGTTAGCGGTTTTCTAAAACTGCAAAAAATAAATTGTTGAATGGTTTCAAAAGGGGTGCGATGATCCACCGTTATGCATTTAATTTTCTCAAAAAAAACTGTCAATAAATTAGACATTGACTTTTCAGAATACTGTTTTATTTCTATTCCGCTGCACTTGGTTGGTCCTTGTTCTGAGAATGTTCCCATTACCAATATGCCAGAAGGCTTAATGGATTGTTGTACCGTATGTAAATAGTGTTCAATCTCTTGTTCAGAAGTTAAAAAATGAAAAGCTGCTCTATCGTGCCAGAAATCATATTGTTCTTCTGAAACAAATGTAGCAGCGTCTGCTACTATCCATTTTACCAAACCCGCTCTATTTCCTAGTCTAATTTTTGCTCTCTCTAGTGCAGTTGCAGAAATATCTAACACGGTAATATGCTGATAACCCAAATCTAAAAGGTGATCAACTAAAAGACTATCGCCCCCACCAATATCAATGATACTTGCAGCTTTATCTACTTTAAATTCATTAAAAAAATGCAAAGACGTTTCCGGCTTGGGCTGAAACCAACTTACTTCATTCAATGATTTGGTTTGGTAAATTTTATCCCAGTGTGCTTTTTTATCAAACTGTTCCATACTGATTGATTTATATTAGCAACAAGATTTTCCTTTTTGCAATTGGAGTGCTGAAAACATGCCATTAAATTCTTGCAGGTATTTATCCATGGATTCCCAGTCAATGCAATAACAACTCTTGGGTCCTTCAACAGTACCCTTGATTAATCCCGCATTCTTCAATTCTTTTAAGTGCTGAGAAACAGTGGCTTGAGCCAAAGGCAGTATTTCTACTATTCTTCCACAGATACAGGCATTCTCTTTTGCCAATACCTTCATAATAGCTATTCTAGCTGGGTGTGATAAGACTTTTGCAAATGCTGCTAAGTCCTGTTCTTGCTGAGTAAATTCGTTTGTTTTTGCTATTGCCATTACTTTATCGTTTTTATACGATAAGCAAATCTAGGGAGAAAATTTAATTTATCGTATAAATACGATAAATTTTTTTGAATGGCTATTTTTGCATCTAGGAAGTGATTATTAGAAGGTTATTTGATTATATAGGGCCCTTGTTTGTTCCAACCAACAGGTACACTAGAGAGATACCAGGTTTTACCCTTGTCCTTATTTCCCTGAAAAAATAAATGATATTTACTGTCCTCAGCTTTGAAGATATTTGGATGCCCACTTTCACTTTCATTCCATGTGCCAGGAGCACCATTGGTTAAAAAAGGTTGATCAGATAGTCGTTTCCAATGAATGCCATCTTTACTTACTGCTACACCAATTTGTTGTGGCTCGTTATTATAAGCACCTGCATAAAACATATACAATTGCTTACCCACTTGTATACAGGATGCCGCTTCTATGCAATTCTTTTCCCAAGAAAGTTCTGGTTTTAACATGGGCATGCCTGTAACTTCTTTCCAAGAAGCTCTTGAAAAATCAGATGTTAATGCAGTAGTGGCCACACCTTGTTGTTGTATTTTATAAGCTGTGTCTCTTGTAGCATAGTATAAAAAATATTTTCCTTTAAATGCTACCACTTCTGCATCAATGGCCCTGCCACAAGTCCAGTCAGATATAGTTGGTCGGAAAATGGGATTGCTTGCATCTTTTGTAAAATCTATTCCATTGTTAGATACTGCATGACAAATAGCATCGGCCTTGCCATTACCATAAGACTGATAAAACAAATGCAGTTGACCGTCTTTGATGAGTGCAGATGGGGCACAGATTCCCTTTGTTTCAATACTATCTAAACTAGGTTTTAGATTTCCTTTTTTTTGCCAATTCACCAAGTCAATACTAGTAGCAATGCCTATATACCATGTCTTTCTATTGGCATTGGGCACGGAATAATACATCCAATAAGTTCCTTGATAAAAAACCACATAGGGATCTTTTGCATAAGGTCTATCAGCAACATCTTTGTCTCCATAATACATAGCTGGTGTCTGTGCCTTTGGCGATGCTATATATAATAAGTGCAGCAAACTAACTATCACAATGGTTGTAAGATGCTTCATATAGGTTCTCCTGAATGGTTTCAGCTCTAAAGTAGAAAAGAACCAGCTTAACCCCATCAATTGGGGTAGATTTTCCGCCATTTATCAAGAAATGTCTCCGTTTGTCATTTGAGAAAATTTTTCAAAAATCATATTATATTGATAATCAATTAATTATATTATACCTATTACAACCCGTTACCGATTACCTGAAAAAACTTGGTACTATGTGTTGCATAGTACCAAATATTGTTGCATCTTTGTTCTGTCAAAGGGAAACAACCCAACAACAAAATAAAAAAACTCAAAATACACGATCATGAAAACGCAAAACAACCAACTGCTTAACAACTTAGAAAAAGTTAGCGGAAACAATTCATTTCAAGAAACTAGGGAAACCGTGACCAACAACCACAACACCCCTACTCACAAACACAGCTTGAGCAGCGCAGACCTTTGGAATATCCAACGCATGGCTCGCAGCAGAAGCACCAGAAGATTCCTGGTTTCCTAATTCAAGTACCACAAGTATTCATAACAGGTCTACCCAAACAAAAACAGGGCCGACCACAAAAACTCCGGCTATGGACATTCAGAACACACAAAGTCAAATGCGAAAGGGCGTATTGGAGTTTTGCATTCTTTCCATCATCCGTCAAGGGGAGGTTTATCCCAGTGACCTGGTGGATAGAATGAAAGCAGCCAACCTCCATATTTTGGAAGGCACACTCTATCCTTTGCTGACGCGATTGAAAAACGCAGGACTATTAACTTACCGTTGGGTGGAAAGCAATAGCGGACCGCCACGCAAATACTTCATCATGACCGATCTAGGTCTGGAATTCTACGGAGAACTAGAAAGAACCTGGAAAGAGTTGGCAGATGCAGTACAGACACTCACCCAACCTGCAGGAGAAGTAGAACTCTCCACAGAAACCCAACCCCAACCCTAACCACACAAAACAAACTGACATGAAATGAGCATTGAAAATTTTTGATTCAAACTAGAATTTTCAAAAGCGAATTACATGTAGCCAAACTCAAACTAAAGAGACATGAAAAAGGTAATTAATATAAACTTCCAAGGCAGGGTAATCCCTATTGAAGAATCTGCCTATGACATACTGAAGCAGTATGTGGATAGTTTACGCAAATTCTTTGCCAATGAAGAAGGTCGTGATGAGATCATCAATGATATTGAAGGCCGTATTGCCGAACTATTTGGCGAAAGCTTGAAAAAAGGCGCTACTTGCATCACAGAAGAAACAGTGAATGGTATCATTGCCAGCATGGGTAGACCAGAAGACTTTGAAGGTGAAGAAGCCAACGTAAAATCACAATTAGGTGGCGAGGGACAACAATCAAAAAGTAATTTCCAGTATTCAGCAAATGATGCTCCAAGAGGACGCTTATATAGAGATGACAATGATAAATTGTTAGGTGGTGTCTGCAGTGGGGTAGCCAATTATTTGAGACTGGATCCTACTATTGTGAGGTTAGTTTTAGCACTGATTGCATTCCTTGGTGGTAGTGGTATTCTATTGTATATATTACTTTGGATTATCCTTCCTTCCAAACCACTAGCGAATACCGTTTCTACCAAAAGACTATACCGTAACCCAGACGAGAAAGTGATTGCTGGTGTTGCAAGCGGAATCTCAGCTTATTTTGATATAGCTGTTTGGATTCCAAGGTTAATCTTTGTATTCCCATTGGTAACTGGTGTTATCTCTAGCATTTTCCGCCACAGTTTTTGGTGGGATGGAGATCCTTTTCCAGGTATTGTATTTGGATCATTTGGAGGAACCCTGTTTATAGTCTATGCCATTTTATGGGCTGTGATTCCAGAAGCCAATTCTGCTTCTGAAAAATTAGAAATGCGTGGAGAGAGAGTAGACTTAAACACTATTAAAAATACCATACAAGAAGACTTAGAAGGATTCAAAAGCCGCGCAGAAAAATGGGGTGGAGAAGTAAGTGCAAAAGCGCAGGAATTTGGTTCTGAAGTAAAACAAACCTTTACAGATAAGGGAGCTCAATTTGGTAGCGAGATGCAATTTGTTGCCAAGAAAAGTAAGTTCAGCATTTTCAAAGTGTTTGGCTTTATTTTCAAAGCGTTCTTTCTCTTTATTGCTGGTGTAATAGCATTTGCCCTCTTGGTAGCACTTTTGGCTTTCTTAGTAGCAGGTGTAGGAGTATTCCCCTTAAAGAATTTTTTCTTGGAAGGATTCTGGCAGAACTTCCTAGCCTGGTCTACCCTCTTATTATTCTTGGGTGTTCCTGTGGTAGCATTTACTACCTGGGTGATTCGCAGAATCATGGGTATAAAATCTGGTAACAAATCAATTGGATTCACTTTTGCAGGCATGTGGGTATTGGGATTGATTTCTGCGCTTACCTTGGCATTCTTAATCTCTGAAAACTTTAATGCAAGAGCAAGAGAGAAAGCTGAGTTAACCATTAAACAACCAGCAACAGGCAAGATGATTGTTACTGTTCCAGAAAGCAAGGTAAAAGTATATGGCAGATGGCTCAAACTAGATGGCTTGATCTCAATGACCGATGATAGTTTGTTTCTGAACAATGTGCGCATTCACTTGATCAAGAGTAAAGACAGTTTGTTTCATATTGAATCTACCAAGTACAGCAATGGCAGTGATGAAAGTGCGGCACTTAAAAATATCAAAGAGATGAACTATGGTATTAACCAACAAGACAGTACTGTTTATCTAGATAGAGGTTTCTCTGTACAACGTGGTACTAAATTCCGCAACCAAGGTGTAGTGATTACCATACAAATTCCAGTAGGCAAACGCATCTTGATTGATAAAAAAGTTCAAAGACGCTTGAATCACTTTAGCCTGAACAATGGCAGAAATGATTGGGATTCTGACGAAGACTGGAATGACTACTATGGCTGGGATTCAGATGTGGAATATATCATGACCACTGGCGGATTAGAAAGGATCAAGGACAATAAGAAAATTGACAAAGTAGAAACTACTGACCAAGACAATGACGGTGTATCTGATGCAGTTGAAGAATATCAGAAAAGTAAGGAAGAATTGAGAAAGGAATATGAGAAGAAGCAGAAAGAAGCAGAAGAACTGAAGAAAGAATTGGACAAGCCTGTTGATACTACTCAATACAAATACAAGAAAGCAGTTGTAATGAACAATCAAACTTCTAACAAACCAACTGTAACCAAAAAAACAGTTGACCAAGAAGAAGAATTGTTAGAAACACCCAAGTTGTTATTAATGCAAATGGTATTATAAACTCGGTTGAAGTTGGGAATAAAAGGACCCCGTTCTGATCTCGGGATGGGGTTCTCCCTTTTAATAAAAAACGCACTAAACTACCAGTATGAAAAAGATACTAATGGTCATGGTACTAGGGATTTTTGTAATGGCAGGTTTTTTCTGCTTTGCCTTATACCAGTTTGCTAACAATACAGATATCAATATCACAGTCAATGACTCAGATGATATTTATAGGGTGGAAGCCAGTTATGATGAGGATCAAAGCAAAAGAATTCTGAGTTATGTAGACGCAGAACTAAATAATACCAAACGCTTCAGAAATACCCATTTAGACGAAGACGTGGATTTAGATATCAATACCCATTTTCATATTAACACAGAGCCTGGGCATTTGGAGATTACGTTGGATAAGGATGAAAATAATCCTGAAACTATTGAAAAATTCAAACGCATTACCCAAGGGATTAAAGTCAGACTCACTACAGGAGAAAATGAATAAAAAAGCATCCATTTTTGAAAAGCGCCCTTAGTGGCGCTTTTTTATTTTTATAGCCACCCCGCTTCACTTATTTTTGCCCACCTAAACAAGTACCACTCAAAGATGAAAAACACCGCATTCACCCAGAAACATATTGCACTAGGAGCCAAGATGGCCGAATTTGCAGGTTATAATATGCCCATTAGCTATAGCGGCATCAATGATGAACACGCAGCCGTTAGAAAAAATGCTGGTGTTTTTGACGTTAGTCATATGGGTGAATTTATCTTAAAAGGAGAAAATGCCTTGGACCTGATTCAGCGCGTTACTTCTAATGATGCTTCAAAAATTACGGATGGTCAAGCCCAATACAGTTGTCTTCCTAACAAAGATGGCGGCATTGTAGATGACTTGATTGTGTATTGCCTAGAATACAATAAGTCCTATATGTTGGTGGTAAACGCCAGCAATATTGAAAAAGATTGGAACTGGATCAGCAGCTTCAATACCAAAAGTGTTGAAATGCACAATATCAGTGAAAAGACCAGTTTATTGGCTATTCAAGGACCCAACGCAACCAAGATTTTACAACCCTTGGTGAACGTAGATATTATGAATCTCAAATACTACACTTTTGTAAGGGGTGTATTTGCTGGTGTTGAAAATGTGATTATTAGTGCCACTGGATATACTGGTGCAGGTGGAGTTGAAATTTATTTTGAAGACAGCAATGGGGCATCAGATAAAATCTGGGATGCCATTTTTGCGGCAGGAGCAGAAGCAGGCATTAAACCAATTGGACTAGGTGCACGTGACACTTTGCGTTTAGAAATGGGCTACTGTTTATATGGTAATGATATTAATGATACTACTTCTCCACTGGAAGCGGGTTTAGGATGGATAACCAAGTTTACCAAAGAGTTTACTAATTCAGCTGCTTTGGCCAAACAAAAGGCAGAAGGAGTTACCAAGAAATTAGTTGGTTTTGAAATGCTAGAGCGCGGTATTCCTAGACATGATTATGTAATCAAAGATGCAGCGGGTAATCAGATTGGTGTGGTAACCAGTGGTACTCAAGCACCTTCTTTGAACAAAGCCATTGGCTTGGGTTATGTAGCTACAGCACATGCTGCAGTTGATTCAGAAATCTTTATTGATATTAGAAATAGTTTGGTAAAAGCAAAAGTGGTAAAAGCGCCATTTGCTTAATGCTATAAATTCCCATAAAAAATCCCGTCCTATTTATTGGGACGGGATTTTTTAATATAATAGCTTCTAATTTTGCTTACTCAAGTACCAAACGGTATTGCTATTGGTTTCGGCAAAAAGCTGTTGGCAGTATTGCTGAATATCTTCTTGGGTTACTGCATAATATTTATCCAACTCCGTATTCATCAAATTGGCATTGCCCAACAATTCATAAAAAGCCAAAGAGCCAGCCCTACTGGTAATGCCCATGTCTTCAAAAGCCATGACACTTTCCGTTTTGTTTTTCACTTTTTGTAATTCTTGTGCACTCACTAATTCTTGACAGATCTTATCTAGCTCTTTCATTACAGCAGCTTCCGCATCCGCAATATTGACGCCCTTCACCAATTTACCTTCAATGGTAAAAAGTCCTGGGTCAATACTGCCATAGTGATAGCAATCAATACCAGAAAACAATTGTTGTTCTTTGACCAAGGATTGGAACAACCTAGAAGATCCCCCGCCTCCAAGTATCTCGGTTACCAAATCGGCCACATAATAACCCTTGCCTAATCTACCTTCCATATGCCAGGTTTTCACAAATGCATCAACGGGTACATTAGCTTTGATTTCTAGTCTATGGGCTTCTGTTTGAACAGGTTCAATAGGCAAATTACGATGGTATTTTTCTCCCATGGGAATGGGGCCAAACCATTTCTCTGCCAAGACGCGCACTGCATCAGCAGTTATGGGTCCTGCCACTACTAAAATGGCATTGGCGGGACAATAATGCTTTTTGAAAAATGCCTTTACGTCTTCTATACGCGCGTCTTCTACGTGTTTGAGTTCCTTACCAATAGTCATCCAACGATAAGGGTGTTTTTTAAAAGCCAACTCCCGCATCTTATGCCATAAATCGCCGTAAGGCTTATTGATATAGTGCTCTTTAAATTCTTCACAAACCACTTTACGCTGAACAGACAGACTCTTTTCACTAAAGGCCAAACTCAACATCCTATCACTTTCTAACCAGAAAGCGGTTTCCAAATTTTGCACAGGAACTTGGCAATAATAATTGGTTAGGTCATTGGTGGTATAGGCATTGTTTTCTCCACCTGCTTTCTGGAGTGGCTCGTCATAATCGGGTATGTTCACACTACCGCCAAACATCAGGTGTTCAAATAAATGCGCAAATCCTGTTTGATCTGGATGCTCGTCTCTTGCACCAACATCATACAATACATTCACTACTGCCATGGGAGTAGACTGGTCTTCGTGTACCAAGACCCTAAGGCCATTATCTAAAACAAATCTTTGAAATGCTATCATAATTTTTTGAAAGAAGCTGCAAATTAAGCAATGCAGCAGTAATCGGCTTCCTAAATTGGAAATCCTATTTTTTTCTGATGTCTTTCACATTCATGGTTAATACCAAGGGCATTCTTTCTCTAAACACCACCACCTGAATTCTACCTATGGCATTTTGGAATAAGTTCTTGTAGACCTGAATGTTTTTGGAATAATTATTTTCAATAGAGAAGATAATATCGCCCGTTTGAAAACCAGCTTTATCACCTGGGGATCCTTCCATTACGTCTACCACTTTAATTTCTCCGTCTACCTGATAAATACCCAAACCCGTATAGGAATAGTCAAAACTTTCATTCATATGGGTATTGGGCTTGATATGAATGGTCTGTTCTGGATAGTTGACAATCAGGTTAAATCGCCTGAGCAAATCATTGCCAATGATGCCCCCAAGCACAGGATAGGTAGTAACATTGTATTCATCATCAAAAATGTGAACAGGTACGGACCTGAATTTATAGGGTCCCAATTTCACTTCTTTTAATACCGTCAAACTCATCACTTTTTTACCACCCAATCCCTCTGCTTGAGTGGGATAGATTTTTCTGCCCTTGCGCAAGACAGTGCTATCTTCTACAAAATCTTGGGAAAGCAAGAAACAAAGTCCCGCCCCTGTGTCAAAAATAAAACGGCTATTGATGGGTCTATCATCCATTACCATTGCATTTTGCATGGGCAGTGTTGTAAAATTTGGCCGCATCAAATAACCACCCCTTGGATACTTTAAACTTCCTGGGGTATAGACATTGATTTGCATCACATCATAATCAATCTTGACAATATACCTTCTAAAAAAACTAAAACCTACCACCCCATCAATTTTTACCCCATATACACTAGTCAATAGTTCATAGTCATTGATATGGAAATCCAAATGTGGTACGTCTAATCCTGGCAGTTTTAAAATATGGTCATAGGCAAAATCTACCGTTCGCATACCGGCAATTCCTCTAATAGTTCGTTCTGATTTGGTTAGGGGTATTTTTAGCTCTGCCGCCGTAGCCGAATCAAGAGAAATACCCCCACTACCTGTATCTAGAACAAAATTGAGTGAATCGGGATAGTTGTCTAACTTGGCCTTTATTAAAATAATCCCCCCACTTAATTGACTAAATTTAAACTTGGTCAAATGTTTGGCTGGTTCCTGCACAAACTCTTCCTGCGCCTGCAATTGTAGGCAGGTGCATAGCATTCCTAATAGCCATGGCAAGAGTTTAGGGTTCATAATTGAATATAGCAATTTTCTCCTTCTGGTTTTCTAGGTTTAGATAAACTGAATTAATCAACTATAAACGGTAAAAAAGGTTTGAAACCAATACAAGCCCCTAACTTTGCATCCGAACAAAATTTGAAAGAATGCAATTAGCAGACCTATACCAAAAAGCCCTGGCTTTTGAGTTTCTAAGCATTGAAGAGGGGATGTTTCTTTTTGAACACGCACCTCTTGCAGAACTCATGCATGTTGCGGATGAATTAAGAAAGATTCAAGTGCCTCATGGCAAGGTTTCTTGGCAGATTGACCGTAACGTGAATACCACCAATGTTTGTATTGCCAATTGTAAGTTCTGTAATTTTTATAGAATTCCCGGACACGCTGAAGCCTATATCACAGACATGCCCACTTATAGAAAGAAAATTGAAGAAACCCTAAAATATGGGGGAGATCAATTGTTGTTGCAAGGTGGACACCATCCAGAACTTGGACTAGATTTCTATACCAAAACCTTCCGCGCCATTAAGCAGGAATACCCACATTTGAAATTGCATTCACTGGGACCACCAGAAGTAGCGCATATTGCCAAATTGGAAAAAATGAGTCACTATGATACCCTAAAAGCTTTGAAAGAATCAGGTTTGGACTCCTTGCCGGGTGCTGGAGCTGAAATTCTAGTAGACAGGGTAAGAAGGTTGATTTCAAAGGGTAAATGCGGGGCCGATGAGTGGTTAGAAGTCATGCACCAAGCTCATAATTTGAATATTACTACCAGTGCCACCATGATGTTTGGTCACGTAGAAACCTTAGAAGAAAGGTTTATTCACTTGGTAAGAATTAGGGAAACACAAAGCCGTAAACCGGCCGATGCTAAGGGATTCCTAGCATTTATTCCTTGGACCTTCCAAGATGTAGATACTTTATTGGCCAAAATTAGGGGGGTACAGAACTTAACTACTCCTGACGAGTACATTCGTATGATTGCCATTAGTAGGATCATGTTGCCAAATGTGAAGAATATTCAAGCCAGCTGGTTAACCGTAGGTAAGCAAACCGCTCAAATTTGCTTACGCGCAGGAGCCAATGATTTTGGTAGCATCATGATTGAAGAAAATGTGGTGAGTGCAGCAGGTGCCCCTCACCGCTTTACCTATAAAACCATGCAGGAAGCCATCAAAGAAGCGGGTTTTGAACCCCAATTGAGGAATCAGCAGTATGAATGGAGAGAGATTCCAGCAGCCATTCAGGAACAAGTAATTGACTATTAATGATAAAAAAAGCCCCGAATTCGGGGCTTTTTTATTGCTATTTGTCTAATATTTCTATTTGCATTAGCAGTTTTCATTATCTGAACAACATTCTCTTAACATTCAACGTTAGTTCAGTAAATTAGTACCGATTAACCGAACTATGAATATATTCAAATCTTTAATATGTTTGGATTATTACAATCTTAGGTTGCAAAACCGAGTGCGTGAGACCAAAAAAGGTGGTGTTCATCGCATTGGTATAGCATGGATTTGCAATATTTTGTCTGCACTAGGTGGTTATTTTATCTATTTCAAGCTACACAATCAACCTGATGTAGTCTATGATACCCTATTCCAGTTGCACTATTATGAAATTGCAGGTAGGATAAGTATGATGGTCATACTTTCCATTATCTATTTAATTGCCTTTACCATTTATGGTGATAAGGAGACTTTTGAGCAAACCATCATGGAATTTTTGAAAAAGACCCCCGAACAACAAGAAAAGATTGCAAACAGGGCATCCCATTATTTTAATTTTTCCGTGCTCCTATTTTTGACCATTACTGGGGTCATCATCTATCTTTTTAAGCTCTAAGTAGCTTTTATCTGAACGGTAAGGCTGGTTCTACTAATTATTTTTTCTTTGCACTGTAACATTCAATTCTGGTAAGCGTATAACCTATATAAGCAACCAATTTAGATATCCCTGCAACGATGACTGAGAAAGAGTACAACCTTTGTGTAAACCAATATGCCGATAATGTGTATCGGTTTATTGTAAAAAACCTCCGCCATGAAGAGGACGCAAGGGATATTGTGCAATCAGCTTTTGAAAAAATGTGGCGTAACAGGGAGTCAGTAGACAATACCAAATCCAAATCCTATCTGTTTACGGTGGCTTATAACCAAATGATTGACCATATTAGAAAGGTCAAGCGGATTGAGTTGAAAGATAGTTTCTTAGAAGATGGAAAAAGTGTAGAACAAGGAAATAGCCGAATGAAGCAGACCTTGATGGAAGCACTTAATAGATTAAATGAAACCCAGAAAAGTCTGGTGATGCTCAAAGATTATGAAGGATATTCCTATGAAGAGATTGGAGAAATCATGGGTTTGAATAGCAGTCAAGTAAAAGTATACCTGCACAGGGCCAGATTGGCATTGCGCAGTTATCTGGTAAGCCCAGAAAACGTTAGATAATACCAATAGACAAAGAACAACATGCAGATCAATAGAACCAATTATGAAAACTTTTTCCTACTCTATATAGACGGCGAGCTGTCTACTACAGAGATGCAGGCGGTAGAACGCTTTGCTATGGAAAACAGTGATCTTGGCTCAGAATTGGATGCATTATTAGAAACCAAGTTATCTGCTGAGGATAGTTTTAGTTTTGTAGACAAAGAAGTACTTTATCGCACAGCTTCTAATGCTATCAACGAAATAAATTACGAAGAGCAATTTTTACTCTTCCTAGATAATGAGCTAACTGAAAGCGAAAATGAACAGACCAGGTCTTTTTTAGTAGCCCATCCAGAATTACAAGCTTCCTTTGAATTATTGCAACAAACCAAATTACCTCAGGAAACCATTTCTTTTGGAGACAAGTCTGTTTTGTATCAAAAAGAAGCAAGAAAGCCTGTGGCGATGGGTTGGTGGAGAATGGCGGTAGCTGCTGCTATGATTGGTTTAATGATCATGGTTTGGAATCTCTTGCCAACAAGTAAACAAGCAGATCCCATGGTGAAGACTGGCAAAACCACAGCATTACCCACTAAGACCAATAATTTAAAAGTGACTGGTGCGGAAGTAACGGAAGCCCTGGCTACCAATGCTACCAAGAACAATACTGTTTCTGCAACTTTAAAAAACAATAATGCTGCACCTCAATTAGTTGCTATAAATAATAATGTGTCAACAACAGCTACTAATGAGGTTTTGGCAAATCTGACAACTGCTGAATTAGCTGCTACAGACCAACCAGCAACAAGCATTGCTGCCAATAATACAGTACCCACTGTTCTAGAAAATGCAGACCATGCCAACCAATTGGGACACGCAACTGCAACACCGGATGGTAGTAATGACGCATCCATGATGCAACAAACAGTTTATAAAGAATTGGATACTGACGATGAAAATAAAAGTTTGTACCTAGGCAACCTGGAATTGAATCGTGATAAACTAAGGGGCTTTTTTAGAAAAGCTGGAAACATCTTCAAAAGTAAAATCAAATCGGAGGATGACAGAACAGAGAATGTCAATCCTCGCACATTGAAATAAGCTAAAACCAAGAACCATGAAAAGACTATTACTCATTGCAGCAATCTTTATGATTGCTAAGGCAGGAAATGCACAAAAAGATACAACCGTTATTGCGTCGGCCAATACGGATACGGTTAGAGTTGGCAATTTTGTGATCATCAAGAAAAACAAACCAGGCACAGAAAGCAATTCTAGTAGCAACAATGTTTGGAAAGACTGGGACAAAACGGTTGATGTAAAAATTGAACGCGTTCCTCGCAGACAAAGAAATATCACAACCAACTGGTGGATCATGGATTTGGGATTTGCCAATTACCGTGATCAAACAGACTATGCATATGCACAAGCGGGTACCTATTTCAAAACCTTTAGGCCACAGGACGGAAAAGTAAGTGAATCTAGTTATGCACTAAATACCGGCAAGTCTAGCAACTTTAATATTTGGCTATTTATGCAAAAACTCAACGTGGTGAAACACGTGGTCAACCTGAAATATGGTTTGGGTTATGAAATGTATAACTACCGTTATGACTCTAGACTAAGCTATAGAAAAGATGCTTCTAACTATGTGTACAACGATAGTATCTCTTTTTCCAAAAACAAATTATACGTTAGTTATATCACCGTTCCTTTGATGTTGCATATCAATGCTACACCTGATAAAAGAAGGGGTTTCAACTTTAGCGTAGGTATGAGTGCAGGTTACTTAGTAGACAGTCGTAACAAACAAATTAGCGCAGAAAGAGGTAAACAAAAAACCAATGGCAATTTCAACTTTGAACCATGGCGTTTTGCAACTATTGGAGAAATAGGTATTGGACCAGTAAGATTATATGGTTCTTATAGTTTGAATAGATTACAAAAAGATATTACCCGAGTGGAGCAGTACCCATATACTGTGGGCATCCGCTTCAGCAGTTGGTAGAACTTTAAGGGATAGTCCCTTTCTCATGTTATCGCGCGCCCCCTTTTTAGGGGGCGCTTTTTTTTGTAGAATCCTTGATTTTAAAGAAATATGGACTTGGTTAACTGGGATTTAACCGGCTCCTAACAATCTTTTGCCTTAGTTTGCGTTTAGAATTCTAAACCCTGACAATGAAAAAAGGCAGCATATTCCTGATACTGGTAGGCATTGTAGCACTACATGGCTCTTTCAGGATGCCCAAACACTATGCAGATGCTGCACATGCCACCAAGGATAGTTATTTTATAGTAGTGACCAAAAGCAAATACGAACTACAATTGTTTGATGGACAAAGCGGAGAATGGATAGCCAGTTATCCTGTGGTTTTTGGTAGCAAAGACTTGGGTGATAAAATGATGCAGGGAGATAGAAAAACGCCAGAAGGAACTTTTCATATTGTAGCCAAAAAAAGCCCTCACAAATGGTCTAGGTTTATGGGTATAGATTACCCCAATGCAGAAAGCGTTGAAAAATTCAAACAAAGAAAATCTCAAGGACTTATTCCCGCCAGTGCTAAAATTGGTGGAGAGATTGGCATACATGCTGTTTGGCCACATGAAGACTATGCCATTGACCAATACCAGAACTGGACCGAAGGATGCATTAGTACCAAGAACAATTATATTCAGGAATTATTCAACCTGCTTCCGATTGGTACTTCAGTTACTATTCAGCGATAATTTATAGACTTCTTTAGGACTAAGATTCCTTGAGCTTATTTCAAAAAACCACCAACCGTATTCATCCATTTCTCTTGTTCGTTTTTCAACAAACTCTGATGACCTGAACGGGCATAAATCATGAGTGATTTGTTATGACTTGCCAAGTTTTTGAAAATAGCATTTGTCTCATCTTGAGTAACCCTTGGATCATTCAAACCCCATTGCAATAAAACGGGACAATTTAATTTGCTAGCAAAGTCTTGCGGGCGATGATCAAAAGCCCAGAATCCCTGTTCAACACCACCCCAAAAAGCAAGTAAGGTACTCATGGGTTGTTCAGGTACTTTCATCATGCGTAAGCGCCCTTTTACACCATCTACCAGCGTACCAAAAGGCATTTCTAAAATTACTTTTTCCGGTTTGATACCCTCATGATCAACTGCAGTAAGAATAGTTGATGCACCCAAGGAAATGCCATAGAGGACAATATTTTTTTCTCCCAATGCCCTTGTATAATCATAAGCAGCTTTCACATCTTTGGCTTCATTTGCACCAATGGTACAAACTTCTCCTTCACTATTTCCATGGGCCCTAAAATCAGTTACCAATACATTCCAACCCATCTGATGAAAAGCAGTAGCTTCTACAATAATGCCACTCTTGCTAGAACCATGACCATGAAATAATAGAATAGTACCCTTGGCATTACTATCTGCTTTGGCATACCAAGATTCTAGATGCATGCTATCCATGGTTGTTAAACTAATTGTTTCATGGGCCACTGAAAAACTGTCTACCACTTTGCTTTTAGCAAATTTGTTACCAAAAAAAATAGCACTTGTTTTTTCCAAAGCAGACATCTCTTCTGGTGTTTTTGCTTTTGGAATCCCCGCATAAAAATGGGTAAACTTATGGGCATGAAAAGCTGCCATGATATTGAGCAGCACAAAGATTCCTACAAAAAAATAGAGAATCCGCTTGATTGTATTGGCAAACATGGTATGGATTTTACCCCGTTCCCGGGGATGTAAACTGATGAGCTATGCAACTACTAGTTAATAGTAGTGCCGCCAAAATAAGGACGCAATACTTCTGGCAATTGAATGCCATCTGCGGTTTGAAAATTCTCTAATAGACATGCCACAATTCTTGGTAATGCCAAAGAAGAACCATTGAGAGAATGCGTTAATTGTGTTTTACCATTCTCGTCTTTGAAACGGCATTTCATTCTATTGGTTTGGTAGTTTTCAAAATTGGAAACACTACTTACTTCTAACCATCGCTCCTGCGCCGCACTAAAAACTTCAAAGTCATAGGTAATGGCAGAAGTGAAACCCATATCTCCACCACATAGTCTCAAAATCCGATATGGTAATTGCAAAGCTTTTAAAAGATTCTCAACGTGTAAAACCATTTCATTCAACACTTCATAAGAAGTTTCAGGTTTAACTAGCTGTATGATTTCAACTTTGTCAAACTGGTGTACCCTATTCAAACCTCGTACGTCTTTTCCAAAACTTCCTGCTTCTCTTCTAAAGCAAGGGGTATAGGCCGTCATTTTAACCGGCAATTCTGATTCTTTGAGAATGGTGTCTCTATAGATATTGGTTACCGGTACTTCAGCCGTTGGAATCAAATAGAAATTATCTGCAGTGGCATGATACATTTGTCCTTCTTTGTCTGGCAACTGGCCTGTAGCAAAAGCACTGGCTTCGTTAACCATAAAGGGTGGAATGTATTCGGTATATCCTGCGCCAGTATTATAATCTAAGAAATAACTAATCAGGGCTCTTTGTAATTTAGCCCCCTTGCCTTTGTAGAGTGGAAAACCACTACCCGTAATTTTGGCTCCGGTTTCAAAATCAACCAAATCATATTGTTTGATCAGGTCCCAATGTGGAACAGCACCAGCGTATAAAGCTGGTTTTTGACCACCTTCTCTTACCACTTCATTTTCTTCCGGGGTCTTGCCTTCTGGCACTTCGGCAGCGGGTAAATTGGGTAATACCACCAATTTAGCCTGTAATTCCTCTTCTACCTTGGTCATTTGTTCTTTCAAGGGTTCCAAAGCAGCTTTCCAGCTTGCAACGTCAGTTTTAGTGGCTTCTGCCGCTTCTTTGTTGCCCTGGGCCATGAACTTTCCAATTTCTTTGGAAGCTGCGTTTACTTTGGCCTGTGTTTGGTCAAATTCATTTTGTAAACGCTTACGCTCATCATCCAATGATATGATTAGATCTACCAATTCGGGTTGTTTAAACTGCTTTTTGGCCAGTTTTTGCTTCACTTCCTCCGTATTGTTCCTCAGAACCTGCACTTGTAACATACAATCAATTTTTGCAAATATAACTCATGTGTCCTGATGATGGCAAGCTTGCATGGTTTACCTTTGCAGAATGTATATTCAAGACGATTTACAACAGCGTTGGTGGGCTCTAGAAGCCAAATTGTTGGAAAAATTTGGCAAGAAGCCAGATTTAGAAGCAGTTTTATTCCTGATTGGGATGCAGGAAACAGGGTTTATTGTTGAAAAAATTAGCAAAGAACAGAAGCAAGACCTGATGCACGTGGCCGTTTGTACCGTTTTGGGACAAAGTGGTTTTTATATTAAAGAAGGAAATGATGAGGATGGTTGGCCGCATTTTAAACAGGTAAAAGAAATGCCAACCATGATCCTACACGAACAAGAAAACTTTATTAAAGATCACGTGCTACTCTATTTTGAACAAAGCGGATTTTAAACGAATATTTATCCAATATTTGCAATACTAAAACTCAAAACATGAATTTTCCTGCAACACTGAAGTACACAAAGGACCACGAATGGATCAAATTAGAAGGTAATGTGGCCACTATTGGCATTACCGATTTTGCCCAGCATGAATTGGGTGATATTGTGTATGTAGACATTAATACCGTTGGAAAAACCCTTGCCGCTGAAGAAGTGTTTGGTACCGTAGAAGCAGTGAAAACCGTGAGTGACCTATTCTTGCCTGTTGCAGGTACCGTTACCGCTATCAACCCTTTGTTGGAAAAACAACCCGAATTGGTGAATACTGACGCCTATGGAGACGGTTGGATGATTCAAATGGAAGTAGCCAATGTAGAAGAAGTAGCTGCCTTAATGGGAAGCGATGCTTACAGTGCTTTGGTGGGATAAATCCAAACTTCCCTTTTTACCGTATCTGTTACAACAAAATTTCCGGAAACCAGCTATTGGATCTGATTCAAACATACAGCGAACCAGAATTGGTACTCTTGTTGCAACAACGGAGCCAATCTGCGTTCAATTATCTCTATGACCATTATACTGGTGCCCTACATACAGTAATCCTATCAATTGTTGGGGAAGAGGAATTGGCCAATGATGTGTTGCAAGAGGTTTTTGTAAAAATCTGGCGACAAATGGCTAGTTATGACGCCAGTAAAGGAAGACTTTTTACATGGATGCTCAATATTGCCAGAAATGCCGCTATAGATATGATCAGAAGCCGGCAGTTCCAAAACGGTAAACAAAACCGAGAGCTGAATGAGGACGTATATGGTGCAGCGGGAAGTACGGAGAAGAAAATAGAGCATATTGGGTTGCGTAAATTGGTTCAGGGTTTAAAGCCTGAATGGCGCAACCTAGTTGAACTATCTTATTTTGAAGGCTATACCCAAGACGAGATTTCCAAAATGTTGGACATTCCCTTGGGTACCGTTAAAACCAGGTTGAGAAGTGGGTTACAAGCATTAAGACAATTATTACAAAACGATTAGTGGATATACAATCATACATATCGTCTGGGGCTATTGAAAGCTATGTGCTAGGTCTGTCTGATGCAGCTGAAATAGCTGAGATCAATGCTTTGCGCTTGGAACATCCTCAAATAGAAGCGGCTATTCTGGCTTTTGAAAAAAGCATCGAAAATCAAGCTTTAAAATCTGCTAGTCAACCTGTTCCTGAAATGAAACAGGTTTTAATGAATAGGTTAAAAGATGATTTTGCCCAAAAGGATCCGGCCATCGCCGAAGGCAAAAATGGTTCAGTGCCTGTTCAGACAACTGCTCCTATTATCCCCATTAACAAAAACACATCTATTTTCAAATATTTGTCTATTGCAGCCTTGGTGTTGCTCATAGCCAGTGCTGGTTTGAATTTTTATTTTTACCAACAATTCCAAACTGCCAATAACCGCTATTCCGCCTTATTGATTCAGAAAAATAGCTTGGAAGCCAATATGAATGG
>JBEAPC010000130.1:0-22262 GCA_041164585.1 Bacteroidota bacterium | reverse complement strand
TATTTGCCATTGGATTTGTGAGCATGTTTATCTCTGGAGGTTTAACTGGTATCTGGTTGGGTAACTCTGCACTAGATATTCACTTACACGATACTTATTTTGTAATTGCCCACTTCCACATTGTAATGGGTGTTGCATCTATGTTTGGCATGTTTGCAGGTATCTACCACTGGTATCCTAAAATGTATGGTAGGTTCATGAACAATACCTTGGCTTATATCCACTTTTGGGTAACTATTGCCGGAGCGTATATGATTTTCTGGCCAATGCACTACCAAGGTTTAGCGGGTATGCCTCGTAGGTATTATGATTTTAGTATCTGGGAAAGCTTTAAGCAATTCCAAGACCTAAACAGGTTTATTAGCTTGGTAGCCATGATTGTATTTGCTGCACAATTCTTGTTCTTGTTCAACTTCTTCTATAGCATTTTCAGAGGCAGAAAAGTAACTACTTTAAACCCTTGGGAATCTAACACATTGGAGTGGACTACACCTATTCATCCTGGTCACGGTAACTGGGTGGGAGAAATTCCTGAAGTACACCGTTGGGCTTATGACTATGGGAAAGACGGAAAGGACTTCATCCAGCAAACCACACCAGTGGGCGCTGATGAGAGCCATCACTAGAAATCACCGGTCTCTTTTTGAGACATCCGGTATCAGATAGTTGAAATGCTCCCGGTAAATCGAGATGTTCCTTTTAAAAAAGGGGTATCTCCATCCATCGGGAGCATTCTTTTTAAAAAATGATCATCAGGTAGGAATTGAGAGAAAGAGATGCAGTTCTGATAATCTAAACAAACAATGACCATAACAGAAAACAATAGTTCCACCAGTTTTTCCATAGCCAGCAAAGTGAAGGATTATTTTCAGCTGATCAAGTTCTCATTGAGCTTTATGGTGGTGTTCTCTTGCGTAATCTGTTATCTCTTGGCTCCCAAGATTGTGATCTTTGACTGGTGGATGATTCTGATTCTTTTTGTTGCGGGTATGTTGGTTACTGGAAGTGCCAATGCCATTAACCAAGCAGTAGAAAAAGACACAGATGCACAAATGAAACGCACAGGAACCAGACCGGTAGCCAGTGGCAGAATGTCTCAACAAGAGGCATATATTTTTGCCCTAGTAGCTGGATTGGTTGGATGCTGGATGATGTGGTATTTTTTTAACCTCTCGTCCGCATTGCTCTCAGCATTTAGTTTGTTTCTCTATGCTTTTATCTATACACCCCTCAAGAAAATCAATAGCATCGCCGTATTGGTTGGCGCTTTTCCTGGAGCATTCCCTTGCTTAATTGGATGGGTAGCCGGAAACGATGATTTTTCCGCAGGCGGATGGATCCTGTTTGGGATTCAATTCCTATGGCAGTTTCCGCATTTCTGGGCCATTGCTTGGGTTGCGCATAGCGATTATAGCAGGGTGGGTTTCAAGTTACTACCAGCAGATAAGGGGCCTACCAAATTCACCGCCTTGCAAGCAGTCATGTATTCCGTGTTGATGATTCCAGTGGGCATTTTGCCACACTATTTTGGCTTAACCGGACAAGTGAGTATGTACATTGTCATAGTCTGTAACCTATTTATGGTAGTGCAGAGTTTGAGATTGTACCAAGCAATGGATGTAAAATCGGCCCGAAGGGTCATGTTTAGTAGTTATATCTATCTACCAATAGTGTTTTTAGCACTATTAGCAGATAAGGTTCATGGATAGAACAAATAGATTAAAAATAATATCACCGTGATGACAACAACCATTCCTAACAAGGAGCCACAAAAAATCCACCCCCACAAATTTGCCATGTGGGTGGCCATGGGTAGCATTGTGATGATGTTCGCCGGTATGACCAGTGCCTATATTGTAAAAAAGAACCAGAGCAGTTGGTTGCAATTTGATTTGCCATTGATTTTCTGGTATTCCACTGCTGTGATTTTGGCTAGTAGCCTAACCATGTACTTGGCTACAAAAGCCATGAAGGCAAGAGAAATGAGCCGATATAGAACACTGATTACCATTACTGCGGGTCTTGGCCTAGCATTTTTGGTAATGCAATACTTGGGTTTTAAAGATTTGGAAGCAAGAGATATTGCTTTGATTGGACCAAAAAGCAATTCTGCAGCGTCATTTTTGTTTGTGATTACCGTGTTGCACATGCTACACGTTTTGGGAGGAGTGATTGCGTTACTAATAGTATTTGCAAAGGCCTTTAGGTCTAACGTGAAAAACTATAGCTCAGTTCCAGTGGAAGTGGTAGGCACATACTGGCACTTTGTGGATGCATTATGGATTTACTTGTTTTTGTTTTATAACTGGATTGGATAGTTTAAGAAAAAGTTGGGATTTATTCCTTATTTTTCAACGCCAGCCAATATTTTTGTACCGAAATTTTTGAGCAAACATGTCAACTACAACAACTGCAACAACACCCAAGCTTTGGAGCGGAGGTAAAAGCCCCTTCAACGTAGAGTATGGTAAATTGATGATGTGGTACTTCCTAATGAGTGATGCTTTCACTTTTGGGGCTTTCCTGATCTCTTATGGTACCATTCGTTTTTCTACTAATGGATGGCCTGACCCCAACGTGGTGTTCAAAAGTTTTCCTTTTGCACCAGAAGGCGTGAACGCACCCTTGGTGTTTGTAAGTATCATGACTTTTATCTTGATTATTAGTTCTGTAACCATGGTTTTGGCGGTGAAAGCTGGTCAAAATATGGATAAGAAAGGTGTAACAACCAATTTAATCTGGACCATTATTGGTGGTATTGCTTTCTTGAGCTGTCAGGCTTGGGAGTGGAACCACTTGCATCATGAAGGTGCATGGTGGGGTATGAATCCATTCTTAAATGCAGACGGAACGGCTTCTTCTACCAACTTTACCAACTATTTCTTTACCATTACTGGTTTCCACGGATTCCACGTGTTTTCTGGTGTGATCATTAACATTGTAATGTTGATCATGACATTAATGGACAAGTTTGAAGAACGTGGTCATTACTTGATGATTGAGAAAGCTGGTTTGTACTGGCACTTTGTAGACCTGGTTTGGGTATTTGTATTCACCTGCTTCTACTTAATCTAAGTAAACCAAAATCCTAAAATTCAAGAACTATTTATATGTCACATACAGCTGAACACGAAGTACACCATGATGGTGGAACCAAAGAAATTGTAAAAGTAACCATCATCCTTTCTGTATTAACCATCATTGAATTGATACTAGGTTTCTGGATGATTGGCATGACCAGTGAGGGATTACGTTTGGCCATAAAAGGATCCATTGTAATCTTGATGTTAGCCAAAGCATTCTATATTGTTGCTTATTTCATGCACTTGAAACACGAGTTAAAGAACCTAATCATGACCATTGTAGTTCCATTGGCCTTGTTTGTTTGGTTCATTACCGCTTTCTTGACAGATGGTAATTCATTTAGAAATCTGCGTAATACCTATGACCCTCGTTTTAAGGAACAAAGTACTATTAAAGTAGAGAAAAAAGAAGCACCTAAGCACGAGGAAAAACACGAAGAAAAGCACGATAAAAAGCATGAGGGTTATTTGGACGAACCAAGAACCACTCATTAATTTATAAAGAATAGACAAATCAGCCATCCCAATGAACGGGATGGCTTTTTTATTGGTTAATTTTGCAACATGAATAAGAAAGCCATCCTAGGTTTAATGGTAGCACTGATGGTGCCAATACTTTGTTACTTGGCGCTCAAATACTTTAGTGATAGGGCAGTAGACATGCCCAGAAAATACTTGCTTGATACGGTTGTAACAAGGGTAGAAAAAGGCAAAGAAATCACAGATAGTATTTGGCATAAAACAGCCAATATTCATTTGTTGAATCAATTGGGTGATTCTGTTGGTTTATTTGACAAGACGGGTAAAATTATTGTAGCTGATTTCTTTTTCACCAGTTGTGGTAGCATTTGCCCCAAGCTCACACACAATATGGCAAAGATGCAACAGTCCTTTATCACAGGGGGTAATGTGCGCAATAAAATAGACACTAGTATAGTACAGTTTATTTCTTTTACGGTTGATCCTGAAAGAGATTCAGTTGCAACCATTAAGAACTATGCAGACCGTTTTGGTGTTAACCATGACAACTGGTGGATGCTAACTGGCAACCGTGATTCTATTTACAAATTTGCTTTTGAAGAATTAAAGGTTGACAAGTTTAGCGAAGAACCCGTGTCACCAGATTTTGTACATACCAGCCGATTTGTACTCATTGACAAAGACCATTATGTGCGTGGTTATTACAATGGATTAGACACCCTAGCTATGCGAAAATTAGCAAGGGATATTGGACTACTCATGTTGGAAAAAGACAAGAAACAAAAGAGCACCGTATTTATGAAAATCATTAATCTGAGCTGGCTTTGGTTAATCATAGTATTGGCCATTACCTTTTTCATGTTCTATTTAAGAGGCCGTAGAAAGATCAACGGCTAGTCAACAAGTTGAATAAAATACTATTATCATTAGCACATTAAAACCAGTTCATGTTACAAGCATCTATTACCAAAAATGACAAAAAAGCCTATTGGCTGATCGGGATATTTTCTGTGGTTGTATTCTTAGCCGTAAGCGTTCTAACCAAGATTAAACTCAATGTAGACCTGGGTTTTGACGTACACCTATTTGCGGCATTCAATGCATTTGTAAATGCAACTATTGCAGTTTTATTAGTAGCAGCTTTAGTAGCTGTAAAAAATGGCAAGTACTTATTGCACAAGCAGATCATGATGGCTGCATTGGTGCTGTCTATTCTTTTCTTAGTATCTTATATTGCGCATCACTTATTAGCAGGAGAAGCAAAGTTTGGAGACGCTGACCACGATGGTATTGTAACTGATGCAGAAAAATCGGCAGTTGGTGGCATAAGAACCATTTATTTTATCATACTGATCACCCATATTATTTTAGCTGCTGTAATCCTTCCTTTTATATTATTTACAGCCTACCGCGCGTTAACCGCAGAATTTCCTTTGCATAAAAAACTGGCAAAAATTACCTGGCCACTTTGGTTCTATGTAGCAGTAACAGGACCCATTGTGTATTGGATGATCAAGCCTTTTTATAGCTAGTCAATGCAACAGGATTAATCAAGAGAAAGTTCTATAGAAGGGTCCCAGTATTTGGTTTTAAAGTCTTGGATAATATCGTCTTTGACAAAGATTTTTTCCTTGGCTAATAATTCTTCCATTAATGTAGGCGTTGCAAAATGTGCTTTGCCACTTAACATGCCGTTTCTATTAACAACCCTATGTGCGGGTACTTTTGGACAAATGTTGTGTGCGCCATTCATAGCCCAACCCACCATTCTTGCACTCATTCTTGTTCCTAAATAAGCTGCAATAGCACCATAGCTGGTAACCCTGCCTTTGGGGATTAACCTCACTACATCATATACCTGTTCAAAAAAGCTTAGGTCTTTTCTACCACTGGGTAGAACAGCTTTTGGCTTTTCAATAGTAACTGACTTAGCAGGTTTTTGGGGTTTGGAAGATTTGGCCATGAGCCAATTTACGCATTTTCTCTTTGAAGTAATTGAGAGCGCTTGGGTTCTGGAACAGATTCAAACTGATAGGGGCAATGTCTGCATCCGTGTCCGCAGCAGTGGCCCTTGTTTATATGATAATGTTCGGTGAAAACTACATTGCCGCTTTCATCGTAATAAAAATCAAGGTTCTCAATCAAGTTCTCGCTCACTAATCAATTGTTTTAAAACGGCATCCTTTTCCTTTGGCAGCTCTTTGTCCAATTGAAAACAGAGATAATGAATCCTGTTACTTTGGGCAATATCTAAACCCTCGTAATGGGTTTTGATTAAGAGATCCTGTTTCACTTCCGGTTGGGCGTGCACGTTGTCTGAATCTTCTAACACCGTAAGTTCAAATAAGTTCAAAACAGTTTTAGTGAACTCATAGAGGTCTGGACTATCCGTTTTTAAGTGTACCAATCCACCTGGAGCCAAAACCTCTTGGTAAAGCCTTAAATAGCGAGGATAAGTCAATCTTTTCTTGGCCCTGGAAAACCTAAGTTGGGGATCGGGGAATGTGATCCAAATTTCTGACACTTCACCAGGGGCATAATAATCCGTGATCTTGTCAATATGGGAGCGTACAAAAGCTACATTGGTCAAACCATCGTCTAGGGCAGTTTTAGCGCCACGCCAAATTCGATTGCCTTTTAGATCCATGCCTATAAAATTCCTATTCGGATAAAGCCTACCCAAACCAACGGCATATTCTCCCTTGCCACAGGCTAATTCTAGTGTTAAACTACCATCGTTTTTGAAATAGTCCTTCCATTTACCCTGCATGTCTTGCGGATACTCGTGCACATTGGGGAATTGTTTAATGGCTTCAAAGCGGATCAATTTTTTCTGTCCCATGCCCGCAAAACTAAAGCAATTCAGGCTTGTGGTAAAATGCTTGTATAAACCATCGCGTCAGCAAAATACCCTCTCTAGGGTATGGGTAAGTTTTTCTATGCTCCTAATTTCAAGCCCTCAAATAAGCGGTATGTATATTATAGGACACAAATCCATTTCACTGGCAAAAGAAATGGTACAGGATAAATGCCCCAATTGCGCAAGTAATCATAGTGTAGAAATGGAAGTGTTTCAGAAATACGTGCACTTCTTTTACATTCCCTATTTACCAGCTGGTAAAACCGGTGTGAGTTATTGTAGCAATTGTCATCAAGCCCTGGTTGACAAAGACATGCCTGCAAATTTGAAGGAAGCCTATCAACAATTAAGAGCCAAAACCAAGATTCCTATTTGGATGTTCTCAGGTTTGGTATTAATGATCCTATTGATCCTGTATCAGCAAAATCATCAACAACCATAAAAAATCCCGATAGTGGTTGGCTATCGGGATTTTCTCTATTGTCAACAAGCAGTTTTATAAACCAGCTGTTTTTTGATTGTTCAAATCTATTTTCCATGCATTTAACAAGACCCTTAAATCAGCGGTTTGTTTTTTAGGTGTAATGTTATAATACTCAGTGCTATTGACACCACTGTTCATGGGGTCATAAGATTTGACACTGTTTCTCAAAACAGTAGGTTCGTTAGATTTTGAATTCACCGTAATTGAACTGTTATTGTCAGTGTATTTGTAATACTCTTTGAATACAACGGGATTTTGAATCTCATTCAATTTGCATTCAAATAGAACTTTTCCTTGCTTGTCTACAACCAACATCTTTGCAGGTAGATCATAATTCAATTCTACTTCATGCCCTTGAGCATTGTTTGTAACAACTGAAGTAGTATTTTTTTCTGCAATAATTTGAGGCTTAGCCACCAAGACCTGAACGGTAAAGTCAGGATTCTTTTGATTCAATTCTTTATTGGCTAATTCAGGGAAAATGTTCAGTACTTCTTTTTTAATACCTGGGTTTCTATCTGTTTCTTGTTTGTCTTGCCACACTAAAGCAATATTATAACTCTTGGCTTCAGACAATTGTTGTTTGGTAGCAGTTAAAGCGGATCTGCTGTTTTGGGCAAATGCACCTGCTGCACAAAAAAGCATAGCATTGAAAAGCAATAGTTTTTTCATGGCGTTTGTTTATAAGAACAAACCAAATATAATGCCAAAACCAGCTATTTGAAAGGTATTTTGACAAGTGGCTGGATTGCAAAAAGGAAAAGCATGGGCAATTGCCAACACTGACTTAAATTGTGCTATAAGCATGTTATTTATGAAATTAATGGGTACAGTTTTTAATAGGATGGTTTTGGTATTGGGTATCTGCAGCATTGCTTTTACGCTTCCTGCACAAACAAACACAACATACACTTCTACTGGACAACAAGACCGTGAATATTGGGTGAACACGCTGTACAAGATTGTCAACCCTGTTGTCAAAAATATGGCAGCAGGTACTCTCAAAAAAAACCTTCCCTTAGAAAAAGGACCGGGCTATAGTTTGAATGTGACTAAGGTAACTTATATGGAAGCCGTGGGTAGAACCATGGTGGGTTTAGCACCTTGGTTGGCATTGCCAGAAGAGACTAGTGCAGAAGGTATTTTGCGCAAACAAGTCTTGGCAGATTTAGTAAAAGGATTACCCAACGTGGTAAACCCCGCGCATCCAGATTATTTGAATTTTACTACCGAACAACAACCCATTGTTGACGCGGCATTTATTGCACAAGCATTTCTAAGAGCCCCTGCACAGTTATGGCAACCGCTTGATACCATGACCAAGCAAAGGTTTATTGCAGAGTTCAAATCTTTAAGAACTAGAAAACCCAGTTATAGTAATTGGTTATTGTTTTCGGGTATTACGGAAGCCTTTCTATTAAAAATTGGCCAGCAGGCCGATCCTTTTAGAATGGATATGGCCTATAGAAAAATGAAGGAATGGTATGTTGGCGATGGCTATTACAAAGACGGTGAAAAATTTGCCATGGACTACTACAATAGTTTTGTGATTCAAGGCATGTTGGTAGACATGACGGCAATTATGGCGGAACGCAGAATGATACCAGTTGCAGAAACGGAAGAAGCATTGAAAAGAATGATTCGCTACGCAGAATTGCAAGAGCGCATGATTTCACCAGAAGGAACTTACCCAGTTATTGGAAGATCACTCACGTATAGAATTGGCGCTTTTCAAGCACTGGCGCAAATTTCTCTAATGGAAAAATTACCAAAAGCAGTTTTGCCAGCACAAGTGCGATGCGCTATGACCAAACTCATGCAGAACCAGTTTGAAGCAGCTGGAACATTTGACAATAATGGTTGGTTACAATTGGGTTTTGCAGGACACCAACCAGAGATAGCAGACACTTATACATCTACCGGAAGTTTGTATCTCTGCACTACCGGGTTTCTTGCATTGGGTCTTCCTTCTAGCAATCCATTCTGGTCTGCACCTGCAGCAGATTGGACGGCCAAGAAAGCCTGGAGTGGGCAAGCCACTAAGAAAGATTATCACGTAGATTATTGATTGCTAAAACAGTATTCAAACCTAGAAACACACACATGAAATTCATTTTCTCTGGCGTTTTATTTTGTTTCATCAGCCTGCATTCATTGCTGCAAGCACAAGGAATCCTGTTTAGTCAAAGCCATGAGAATGGTATTTATCATAGTGGTGATAGAGCAAGGGTAGTGCTATCTATCAAAGACAAATCAACACAAGTAGTAACACTCAAGATCCAACAAAATTTTAGCAGCTATACTACAGAACAAAAAAATTATAGTGGTGATTCCCTAGTGGTGTTTGATCAAATAGTTAGTGAACCAATCACCCTTGTTTGGGAAGCCAGAACCAAAACAGATTCAGGATGGATAGGAATCATTGTGAACCCTGAATCCTATCAACCAGGCACAAAAAGACCAGCAGATTTGGAATCTTTTTGGAACAAACAGAAAAAAGATTTGCGTACCCTACCAATACAGTTGATTTCAAAACCAGTATCCAATAATGATCCTGCTTATCAATGCTTAGATCTAGAAATCAATTGTACATCGCCCAAGCCGGTTCGTGGCTATTTTGCTATGCCAACCAATGCCGCAAAAAAATCACTACCCATTGTCATTAATTTTCATGCAGCAGGCGTAAATGGTGACTGGTGTAAATCCAAGCCAGAAATTGCTATGCGATATGCGCGCATGGGAAAAGGTGCGTTGGTTTTTGATTTGAACGCGCACGGTATGTTGAATGCACAACCTCAAAGCTATTATGATAGTCTAGACAAAGGAGAAATATATCGCTACGCGCAAATAGGCATCACCAATAAAGACGAATCCTATTTCTTGGGCATGTATCAACGCTTACTAAGAACCATTGATTATTTAACCAGTTTACCCGAGTGGGATGGCAAAAGAATCTTGGTTATTGGAGAGAGTCAAGGTGGTGGTCAATCTTTAGTGGCTGCGGGGCTTGATAAGCGCGTTACTGCTGCTGTTGTAACCGTGCCAGCCATGTGTGATTGGGGTGGAACCTTGGTGGGTAGAAAAGGGTCTTGGCCTTATTTGTTTGAAAACAAACTAGACCGTAGCGTCTTAGAAGCCAACCTGCCCTATTTTGACGCCGCTCATTTACTCAAAGGATCAACAGCCACCATTGTTGCAGAAATTGGATTAATAGACCAGACATGCCCTTCCTCTGCGTTATACGCAGCACTCAACCAAACTAAAGGGAAGAATATTATTCTTACTGCGCCTTATAGAGCGCACCATTTTACACAATCAGCGTATCAAAAAATTTGGGAAACGCAGGTTTATAAGGTGAAGCAGGATTTTATAGTGGACTATTTGAAGTAAACCAATAACTAGTATTTAGGGTTAGGAGCAATTTACTTGCTTTAAAATGACCAATCCGCTGTTCCTAAATCTGACAATTATAAAAACAAAAAAGCCGCAACTATCTGCAAGAATTGCGGCTTTTTAAAGCTGTAGGGGGAGGGATCGAACCTCCACGAAGTAGTTAGCTATAGCACAAAGTTCAGTGGTCGACCCTGGTCGCCTATTGCTAAGCGGCTCTATGCTACGTTTGTCCTATGATCTTCACCCCCGAGACAAGAGGGCATGTCTGCCAAAAGTTTCATCACCCCACAGTATATAAGATCTTTCCCTTGGTTGGGAGAACAAATATACAGCCGTTCATCACAATTTTGCAAACATTTTAAAGAAAATTTAAAAAGTATAGAAAATGTTCAATAAATTGCCATATATTATAGATAATATTCAAAAATAAGTGATTTATGTCCGTAAAATTGAATTTAGATAAATTGGATCTGCAGATAATTCAGGAAATGATGGGCGATGCTGAAATTTCCTATGCAGACCTTGGTAAGAAGCTCTTTGTATCAGGAGGTACCATTCACGTTAGGATCAAAAAACTGGAAGAATCCGGTATTGTGAAAGGTAAAAAATTATCTATTGATTTAAAGGCTTTAGGTTACGATGTTATAGCTTTTATTGGAATTTATCTAGAAAAAAGTTCGCTATATGACAGTGTAGCCAAGGAATTGAAGAAAATACCCCAAATAGTAAGATTGAATTATACCACAGGCAACTATAGCATGTTTGCAGAGATTGTCTGTAAAGACATTCAGCAGCTCCGCTTTGTTTTACACGATGAGTTGCAGAAAATCAAAGGAATTGAGCGTACAGAGACTTTTATCTCCTTAGACGAGAGTCTGACTCGCAATGTAGTGGTAGCTCCTTAAACTGCTTTGATCAATAGATAAGCAGTTAGTTTGCGGCTCTTTAGCAACCAATAATTGCGCCTTAGCAGAAGTTCTAAAACTTAAATTTGTATTTTCACCAGATGCCAACAAACTCAAACGCAGCTACGCCAAAATTCAATTTGCAGAAAACGGCTCAACTACTCCAAGACAAATGGAAGCAGTTGGCAGGATTTGTGGTGATAGCCCTTTTGGTTACTACCATTACCTTATTTATTGTTCCCAAATATTATAGGTCCTTTGCCATTTTGGTTCCAGCCAATCCTGCGCTGGCTGATAAGGCAAGACTATTTAATACCAATATTGAAGGTCTCTATTCCTATTTTGGAACAGGTGATGACCTAGATAGATTATTTGGAATTGCCAGTATGGATACCGTGTACAAACAATTGGTAGATAGTTTTCAACTGGTAGATTATTACAAATTAACCAATGTTGACCAAGGCATTAATAGAAGAAAAGCAGTGCTGGAATTAAGAGAGGACCTGACTTTTCAAAAAACAGATTTGGGTCAACTAAAAGTATTTGCTTGGACAAAGGAGAAAGACCTATCAGCTAAAATTGTGAATCGCTTGGTAGAAATAGTACAGCAAACAGAAGCGGCTATTTGGAAAGAAAATTATCGCAATTCTCTAGACAAACTCAAGTCCAATATTGCAGGCATGGAGGCCGAATATAAAACCCTTGCAACTGCTGCAGGTCTTACTGAAGCAGAGACAAAGTTGAACCAAAGTAAACTTCAAAACATATTAGAGCAAATGAATAGTTATCAAAAAGCAGCCAATGAATTTCAATTGGCTATTGATAATAATGCTCCTGCCCTCTATGTATTAGAAAAAGCGGTGCCAGCTGCCAAGTCTGAAAAACCCAATAAATGGGAGGTCTTATTAGCGGCATTGATGGCTAGTTCCTTATTTGGATTAATGGGTTTATTGGTCTATCATAGAGAAGAAGCATTTTAATGACCAGCATCTTTTCATACAAGCCCAAACTCATTGCTAGCTTGGTTTTTTTGGCATCCTTGGTCTTAGCCATTGTGCTCAAAGAACCCTTGGTTTTGGTATTCCCATTTGCTTGGTTATTGTTTCCATTGGTCTTTGATTACTGTGTAAACAATACAGAACAATTGTTTTGGTTATTGATAGTGTTGATACCGTTTTCAACAGAATTGCAAATCACATCTTCGCTGGGTTTAGATTTTCCTGATGAGCCCCTCATGTTATTACTCACAGGAATGGCATTGTTGAAGTTCTTGCACCAACCTGCAAGCTTTCCCAAATATTTAAAAACTGCACCACTATTTTTTGTGGTTGTCTTGATGATGGGTTGGACTTTGTTAAGTGCTTCTTATTCCAACAATCCTTTGTTGGGATATAAGTTTTTCTTAGCCAGAATTTGGTACATCATCCCTTTTGTGATACTGCCACAAATTCTATTAGATAGTCAAGCAAGGATTAGCAAAATGGCTATCTATCTATTGGTGCCCATGTTTTTTTTGACTTTTCAAACCTTGGTTAGACATAGCTATTATGGATTCTCTTTTGAGTTAGTAAAGAAAACCATTTTCCCTTTTTTTAGAAACCACGTGAACTATTCCGCCATGTTGGTTTGTATGTTACCCCTGGCTTGGATCATGTATCAATTAACGCCGCAGGAAAACGTCAATAAAATTTGGATCAAACGTGGATTAATCCTTGGCGCTATTGCCTTGGTCTTTGCTTATTCAAGAGGAGCATGGTTGGCCTTATTGGTTGGTTATGCTTTCTATTATGTGATTCAGAAAAAATGGATGAAGCAAGTGTTAGTTGGAGCTGTTGTTTTATTGTTGGCTGTTACCAGTTGGTTGGTTACAGATTACCATTATATGCGTTTTGCACCGGATCATGACCGTACCATTTTTCACACAGATATTAAAGAACACTTAGCAGCAACCGTAGCTTTAAAAGATGTTTCTAACGCAGAGCGATTTTATAGATGGGTGGCCGGGTTTAATATGTTTGTAGAAAAACCAGTAACGGGTTTTGGTCCCAATAGTTTTTACAATCAGTACAAGTCTTATACGGTTAATAGGTTTCAAACCTGGGTAAGTGACAATCCAGAACATAGCACCGTACACAATTATTTCTTGCTCACTTTGTGTGAACAAGGGATTATTGGGTTGATTCTTTTCTGTGCGCTATATTTTGGCATGTTACTCAAAGCCCAATCTTTGTACCATCGTTTTCAAAACCAATTTTATGGTCAAGTAGCGCTTTGTATTGGTCTTGTTCTCTCTATGTTGGGGGTGGTCAATTTTATGAGTGATATGATTGAAACCGATAAGTTGGGTAGTCTTTTTTGGCTCAGCTTAGGAATTTTATTGCTACTAGATCAAAAACTAAAAGAAGAGCAGACCCTGATTGCCTAGTTTTTTATTCCATTATACATTCTCACCCTTCTAGAACAGGTATTCACCGATTTAACAATTGGCTAGGCAACGAACTTGTAGTCTACGAGTATCTACTTACATGATAACTAGGTTTATCAGTAGGCTTTTGAACCTATGCAATATTTTCAAATTATTGGGTCTCTTATTTTAAGGAAGCTTTAATAATAATGTATTAAACCTTCTGAAAAGTACTTAGTCCCAATATGGTAAAACCAAATCATATCACTATGAAGTCATTTTTGCTTTTCCCCTTTGTGTTAATTGCGATGATTGGTTTGATGCTCTATGCTTGGTGGCCTGAAAATAGACAGGCACATTAGCTAGCAGTTTACCCCCAATGAACTGTGCAGTTTTTATTTTATTGCTCTACCCTTCCATTGGTAGTTGCCAAATTTTCCTAACCAACCGGCAATCACCGTGTAACAAATATGCACGGGCTGCATGATGGGGAAATAGAGCAGTTGTGCAGTTTGGCCAAAGAACCTGCTCACAGGATAGAGAAAGAACAATTCCACCCCAGTTTTGAAAAAAAGTAAATAAAAGAATTGACCAAGTTCTCCTTGGAAAAATCCTAGTATCAACAATAGTAAGAGACTCAGGTTCATTAAATAAACCAAGAGTAATACCCAGAAGATGCTCTTGTCTTGGTAATGCGTACCCTTACTAGCCCAGCGAATCCGTTGGTTGATAAAGTCTTTCCAATTGGGCATGGGAAGGGTACTAACAATAGCGCCCTGATGAAATAGAAATCCCAGTTTTCTTGGAAAAGCTGTTCTCATTTTTTGCATCAGCAACATATCATCGCCGGAGGCAATCTGATCAATTCCTGCAAATTGCCCTACTTCATAAAAAGCTTTTTTCTGATAAGCTAGATTAGCTCCATTGCACATGGAATGTGCACCTGCACCTACAGCTGCGGCAGTAATTCCTTGCAAACTCATAAAGTCTAGCAGTTGGAAAATGGAGATAAAACTACCCGTATGCTGAAACTGCACCGGAGCCGCTACAAATACAACCTTTGTTTGCTGAATATAGGCATCAAATAAGGCCAACCAGTTTTCTGAAACAATACAGTCCGCATCGGTGGTGATGATCCAATCACCGATAGTTTGGGCAATGGCTAGTTCAATGGCTTTTTTCTTGTATGCATTTAAACCGGCACTTACATGGTCTGCCAGATTGATCAGTTTCAACTGTGGATGATCTTCCTGCAATCCCTTAACCACTGCTGCTGTTCCGTCAGTGGAATGGTCATTGACTACCACAATTTCAAAGAGATGACTTGGATACTGATTGGCCAGAATAGACTTTAAACAGGCGCCAATATTGGCTTCCTCGTCCCTGGCAGGAATAACAATGCTAAATCGGGTAATAGCTTCCTGGCTATTGTTGGGTTCAAAGGGTTCTAGCATCAAAAACCAGCGTCTATAGAGCAGGATCAATAATCCATAAGCTGCCAATAAACCAAGGCTGATATAAAAAACCGTTTGATGCATGAACAAAGAAACGGCTAATTCTGCAAAACGGTTCAATGCAGGTCAATCTGTGATAGGGATCAATTGCCTAAGCCAATCCAGTGAGGACTTCTACCATTTTAAATGTCTACAGAAAATTAACAGTAAAATACTTGGTATTCTAACCTAAACTCACGTACTTTGATTTAGTTGCATAACTAACTATATGCCAAACAACCATTTCAAAAGAGGAGAATTATATAGCGTCATCAATGGCATGGCATCTACTGCTGTGGCTAGAAGACTGCAAAAGAATTTTAGACAGGCAGGATTAGAAATCACTATTGAACAATGGAGCGTTTTGTACCATTTGTGGAAGGAAGATTGTTTGAGCCAACAGGAATTATGCAATAGAACATTTAGAGATAAACCCAGTATTACGCGTTTGATTGACAATTTAGAAAAGCAATCCTTGGTTAAAAGAATGCCTTCTAAAACGGATAGACGAATTAATCTGGTTTGTTTAACAGAACCGGCTAAGAACTTGCAGCAGCTCACGATTGATCTTGCCAACCAAACCATGAGTGAAGCCTTGGTGGGGGTGAAGAAAGAAGATATTGATATTGTAAAAGACGTATTTCAAAAAGTATACGACAACCTAACATAATAATTGCCATAACAAAAACAAACAATTTTCTTCCATGGAAACCAACAACAAATCAGCTTTAAAAGGCGGCGAATGGATTATCAAAGAAAGTAATCCAATGGATACTTTTATCCCGGAAGACTTTAATGAAGAACAACATATGGTCATGGACATGTGCCAACAATTCCTGACCACAGAAATCATTCCCATCATTGATAGGATTGAAAAACTAGAACCAGGGCTAATGCCATCATTGGTTCAGAAAGCGGGTGAACAAGGCTTGCTCTCTACCTCATTCCCTGAACAATACGGTGGATTGGGTAAGGACTTTATCACTTCTACTATTGTGAATGAAGGTCTTGGTGGTGGCTATTCGTTTTCAGTGGCTATTGCAGCTCATACTGGTATTGGTTCTTTGCCCATTTTGTATTTTGGTACCGATGCGCAGAAAGAAAAATATATTCCAAAATTGGCCAGTGGTGAGTGGAAGGGTGCTTATGGTTTAACAGAACCCAATAGTGGTTCTGATGCCCTTGGCGCTAAGAGTACAGCCAAACTGAGCGATGACGGAAAACACTATATTCTAAATGGTCAAAAATGCTGGATCACCAATGGTGGTTTTGCAGACGTGTACACCGTTTTTGCAAAAATTGACGGTGATAAATTCACTGGATTTATTGTAGAGCGCGGTATGGAAGGCTTTACACAAGGTCCAGAAGAACACAAGATGGGAATCAAAGGTTCTTCTACGGTTCAGTTGTATTTCCAAGATTGTAAAGTGCCTGTTGAGAATGTATTGGGTGAAATTGGAAAGGGCCATATCATTGCATTCAATATCTTAAACATTGGTCGTTTAAAATTATGTGCTGCTACACTTGGTGGAGCCAAGCACGCGTTGAATACTACAGTTGAATACGCAATTGCGCGTGAGCAATTCAAGATCTCTATTTCTAGATTTGGTGCCATCAAATACAAGTTGGCAGAAATGGCTACTCGTTTATGGGTTTGCGAATCAGCTTTGTACCGTACATCAAAATGGATTGATGATAATGAGCACGAAGCAGAAGCCAGTGGTAAATCCTTTGCTGAATCTTTATTGGGTGCGGCAGAAGAATTTGCTATTGAGTGCGCCATGCTAAAAGTATTTGGTAGTGAGACTTTAGATTATGTAGTGGATGAAGGTGTGCAAGTACACGGCGGTAATGGCTTTAGTGATGAGTACGCTATCTCAAGAGCCTATAGGGATAGCAGGATTAACCGCATCTATGAAGGCACCAATGAGATTAATCGTCTCTTAACAGTAGACATGGTGCTCAAACGCGCCATGAAGGGTAAGCTTGACTTAATGGGACCAGCCATGGCGGTTCAAAAAGAACTGATGAGCATTCCTGATTTTAACAGTGATGATGACGCACCATTTGCCAAAGAGCGCAAGTATATTGGCAATTTTAAGAAAGCCATTTTAATGGTTGCTGGTGCAGCAGTTCAGAAACTGATGATGAGCTTAGACAAGGAACAAGAGATTCTGATGAATATTGCCGATATGAGCATTGAAGTATTCCATGCTGAATCTGCCCTATTGCGCGTGATGAAACTGACCCAAACCAAGGGTGAGCAAGCCGCCAATATTCAGACCGATATGATGCATGTTTACCTCTATGACGCGGCTGATAGGATCAATAAAGCAGGTAAAGACGCCTTGAATAGCTTTGCCGATGGCGATGAGCTCAGAATGATGCACATTGGACTAAAAAGGTTCACCAAAGTAGAACCCTTTAACAGCAAGGATGCCAGACGCAGGATTGCTGATAAAATGATTGCAGACGGCGGTTATCAGTTCTAAGAAATAAATTTGGGAGAAATTGAATAATTTCTCTAAATTTAACCTTTCGATAATCTTACGATTGCTTGCTCAGTAAAAGGCCTTAGTATCACAAGTACTAAGGCCTTTACTTTTTAGGTCTAAAAACTATATCGGTTTCGTAAAATTATATGGGTATTTAGTAAGGGTAACTAGATAAAAATCGCAAATTCACAGTACGGAAAAATATTCCTGAATACCCATTCTTTAAGATTAAATCATTGATTGCCATGTCTTCTCGTAGAAACTTCCTTCAAAAAACAGTAATGGGTTTGGCTGGATCGGCCATTGTACCCGTCTTGGGCAAAGCTGCTATTGGGTCTGAAAACATCCCTGGATCTGCTGCTCAAGAACCTTTAAATATTGGTGTTGCTGGTTACACATTTGTCAAATTCAATGTAGAACAGTCCATTGCCATGATGAAAAGAATTGGCGTAACCAATCTTTCTTTAAAAGAATTTCACCTACCACTGAACAGTTCAGATGAGAAAATTGCCGAGGTATTGGGCAAGTTCAAAGCGGCTGGAATTAATATTTATGCGGTTGGGGTCATCTATATGAAAACCAAAGAAGCCGTTGACCAGGCTTTTCAATATGCTAAAAAAGTAGGGGTAGACTTAATTGTAGGGGTACCCAATTATGACCTGATTGAATATTCCGAAACCCAGGTAAAAGCTACCGGTATTAAATTGGCCATCCATAACCATGGTCCAGAAGACAAATTATATCCAGCTCCCAAAGACGTATATGATAGAATCAAAAACATGGATCCCAAAATGGGTATGTGCATAGACGTAGGTCATGCCGTACGTGCAGGAACTGCTCCTGAAAAAGCCATCAAAGACTATAAAGACCGTTTGTTTGACCTTCATATTAAAGACGTTACCCTAGCTACAAAAGACGGAAAAGCCGTGGAAATGGGTAGGGGCGTGATTAATTATCCAGCAGTAGTGCAGGCTTTGTACAAAGTAAAGTTCACCGGAATGTGTAGCATTGAATTTGAAAAAGATATGGGTGACCCAATGCCAGGCATTGCAGAATCCATTGGTTATTTTCGTGGCATTGTAGCGGCAGAACGCAACTAAGTGTTTTCGTTTAGTTTGATACAACAGGTTTAAGTAGCAGGGGGCATGGCAACATGCCCTTTTTTTTTATCTTCAAGTTATGAGAACATTTTTGACGCTGCTGTTCGCCCTCAATTTTTGCTTGATTCAAGCCCAAAAAACCAAACCCGCTTTTTGGTTGGGCAAGACCACCGGCAAATTGCCTGCACTTTCTTATGGGCTTGGTGAAGACCGATTGGGCGGCACTAAGATTGGGTATATAGACAGCAATGTTTTGTTGAAAGTGGTAGATAGCACCAAGGATCTTTATGCTGTTCAATTATCCAAATATCATAGTGCTTATATTGAAAAAGCCTATGTAAAACCAGATTCTATTACCAAGTTAAAACCCTTTTATCTCACCAGTTCTTTTTTAGCCAAGGGCGATACTTTACACGACTTAGTGCAGATTAGATTGGAAGAAAACCTGCCGTATAAAAGCTGGATGGAAATTGAACCCGCAAGAATTATGGTAGACCTCTATGGCGTGCAAACCAATACCAATTGGATTACCCAACTCAAAACGCTCAAAGAAGTCAAGAACTTATATTACAATCAGGTAGAAGACGATGTAGTGCGAGTGACCATTGAACTCAAACACCAACAGCACTGGGGATATTCCATTGGATATAAGGGAAAAAGTTTGGTGATTCAAGTTAGAAGACAACCTGTTTTACCGGATCTTAAAAAAATGGTCATAGCCATTGACGCTGGTCATGGTGGTAATAATTCCGGTGCGGAAAGCAGCAAGTATCATGCAGTGGAGAAGGAATACACTTTACTTTTTGCAAAGGCCCTAGAAAAGAATTTGAAAAAATTAGGTGTCAAAAAAGTAATCATGACCCGCAATAATGACACCAGTTTTGACATGAAAGACCGCGTGTTATTTCTGCAACAACAGAACCCGGATTTTCTGATTAGCATGCACTTCAATTCATCGGCCAATAGCGCTGTTCAAGGCGTGAGTACTTATTATAAGCATATTGGTTTTAGACCCCTGTCTCAAGCCCTGCTTAAACAAATGCTCACTTTAAAATTGGAAGAATTTGGCAACGTGGGCAATTTCAATTTCACCCTCAATGCGCCAACCGATTTTCCCAATGCCTTACTAGAGATTGCTTTTTTGAGCAATCCAGAAGACGAGAAAAAAATCATGGATCCCAAGTTTAGATTAGACGTTGCTAAAAAAGTAACCCTTGGCATCCAAGACTGGATAAAAACCCTTCACTAGATTAATGACTGATAAATCTTTCAAAGAATTCCATGGTGCGTAGCATCTGGTCAATTCTTTGACGGTTGTTACCTGTTCTGGTTAGTTCATGTGTACCACCTGGATGGCGCACATATTCAACCGTGCGTCCCATCACCTTCAAACTCTTGTACAACATTTCACTTTGAATGACGCCCGTGCGCAAATCATTCTCTCCATGAAAAATGATAAATGGTGTATGTATATCTGCTACATAATTAATGGGTGATTCTCTTTCAATATTTGGTTTAGCTGCAGCTTCCCATGGGTAGCCGCCAAAATAATTGGGTACCAGTCTCCAAGCATTGCCTTCTCCAAAAAAAGTACCCAAATCATAGACACCTCTTTGCGCACAAGCTGCTTTAAAACGTTGGTCATGACTAATGATCCAAGCCACCAAATACCCCGCATAAGAACCACCAGTTACGGCTAATTTGGAACTATCAATAAATCCAAGCGCCACGGCTTTGTCTAGATAGGTTAACACGTCATAAGTTGGTCCCTTACCCCAATCATTCAAATTGGCTTTTAAGAATTCCGCACCATAACCACCCGAACCTCTTGGGTTACCATAGACTACCACATACCCTTTGGATGCATAGTACTGAAACTCATGCCACATGCTAGATTCACCGGGTCCCCACATGGCGGTTGGTCCTCCATGAATATCTAAAATAGCGGGATATTTTTTGCCTGCTTCATAGCCGTAGGGTTTCATGACCCAGTATTCAACGGTTAATCCTTTCTCATTTTTGAAACTGTATTTTTCTGGATAGCTCAGAGATTTATTTGCCAACCAATCATCGTTAAAATGACTGATGCTTTTTGCATTTTTCATGTTAGCATCTGCGGTGTATAATTCAGAAGGATTGGCAACTTCCACTTTGCTAAATACCAGTTGGTTATTGCGCAAATCAAAACTGCTGATGCCCGCATTAAAATCGCTTAGCGCTTCTGCTTTTTTGCTATTGAGATTCATGCGGTACAAGGGTTGTCCGCCATTAGACTGTGCGGTAAAATACAACCACTGTTCATCGGCACTCCATGTTAGTCCACCCTTGTTGCGGTCAAAAGGCAGTACGCGAATATCTATGGTTGAACCATTCAATGGCATTACGGCCAATTGTGGAATGTCTACAAAACCAGTCAACCCAAATTGGAATGCCAACCATTTTCCTGAGGGAGAAATTTTTGCGCTATTATAGATTTTACCTTTTTCTCCTAGCAGCAATGCTAAGTTGCTACCATCGGCGTTAGCCATATAAATAGCGCTTTCCAAAGACCTATCTGGGTGTTCAGTGCTGTCTATATCTGCTACCAAAATCAACTGTTTACCATCTGGTGTAAAGTCTGCAGCTTGGTATCTGTAAAAACCATGTGTTAGAGCAGTTACTTGGTTGCCATTGTTTACTGGGACGCTAAAGAAATGGTTGAAAGAGAGTTCTGGTGAAGTGCTGCTCTCTTCTTGAAAATTGAGTTTATTAAAAACCTTGGCTTTTTTGTCGTTGGCATTTTGTTCTAGGTAGGCGCGAATTTCTGCTAAACTTCCGTCAGGGTCTGCTTTTGCTGTGCTAGTTGTAAGCTGCTCATTGCTTGGGAATCCTGGTTTTTCAAAAGGCCATTTTGGAATGGTTTTGCCTGGATTGAGTTCATTGTCTTTGAGTAGATCTTTCAAAGGTACAGAGGCAGAAAATAGAATCTTGGTTCCGTCTGGGCTCCACTTGGGATTGCCCGCACCGTATTTAAACTTGGTTAATTGTTGGGCTTCTCCGCCGTCTAAAGAAAGCAGAAAAATCTGGGGCTTTCCATCGGACACACGAACAAATGCCAGTTGTTTGCCATTGGGATTCCAAGCTGGTTGGCTGGCATTTTCCTTGGCTGTTAAGGCCTTAGGATTAGACATGCCATCTGACAGATAGATTTGATTGCTGTATTTGTATTCCCATTTCAGGTCTCCATCGGGTTCAATTTGGTTGACTACAAAAGCTGTTTTGCTGCCGTCTGGGCTTAGACTCACACCCAATACCTGTTTAATCTGCAGCATATCGGTCACTTTAATGGGTTCCTTTCCCTTTTGGGCCATCAAATGCTGAGCTACTAGTAGGAATAACAAAAACGCAGTCTTTTTCATCTTTTCGGTTTGAGGTCTTAAAATACAAATTATTGGCCAAGACGCGCGGGCGGCCTTATTTTTGGGGTCAAAATCAGTAATTATGAGTGAAATGGTGAATGAATTCAATGATTATAGGCAGAAAATGAATGAAGTAATCCTGAGTAAGGATAATTTGGTTATGAAAC
>JBEAPC010000129.1:0-21501 GCA_041164585.1 Bacteroidota bacterium | reverse complement strand
GTTCAAATGAAAACTGAAAACACTCAAATGATTGATTTGAAAGGAAATGCACTTGTGCCAGGTTTTATAGATGGACATGCACATTTTTTTGCATTTGGTTCACAGGCAATTTCAGCAAATTTATTAGCTGCTCCAGATGGTAAATGTAATACCATAGAAGATTTAATTGTTGAACTGAAATCTTGGCATCAGAAAAATGGGGTGGAAAAAACGCAAGGTTGGATTATTGGACTTGGTTTTGATGATGCAGCATTAAAAGAAAAACGGTTTCCTACCAAAGAAGACCTTGACAAAATTTCAACTGAAATACCTGTTATGGCATGTCATATTTCAGCACATTTTTGTGTTGTAAATACAAAAGGGTTAGAAAAACTAGGGATAAATGCATCTTCTAAAAACCCTGCTGGGGGTATCATAAGAAGAATGAAAGGAAGTCAGGAGCCCAATGGAGTATTAGAAGAATTAGCCGCAATGCCACATATGATTAATGCTATAACTCCTACAACTAGTGCATTAAATGATGAATATATGGATGCCGGGCAAAAAATGGCTGCAAGTTATGGGTACACTACTTGCAATGAAGGAAGGGCAATGGGAAATCATGAAAAAATGGCTGAGTATGCAAAACAGGGAAAAATGTACCTTGATGTTAATTCATGGATTGACTATACTTATCCAAAGTATATGATGTCTGAATGGAATAGTAAGACCTATAAAAACCATTATCGAATTGCAGGATTAAAGTTAACATTAGATGGCTCTCCACAAGGCAGAACTGCTTGGAGAACTACACCCTATTTATTGCCTCCTGATGGTCAAAAAAAAGGATATAGCGGATATCCAGCCATCCCCAAAGACCAAGATGTACAAAGTATAATAGACACTGCTTTTGCCAATAATTGGCAAATAAAAGTGCATGCCAATGGTGATGCTGCCATGGATCAATTGTTTAGGGTTTTTAATAAAGCAAGTATCAAATATGGCAACCAGAATAGACGAAACATTTTAATTCATGGACAATTAATTAGATTAGATCAACTTGATAGCTTGAAAAAATATGATTTGACTGCATCGTTATTTCCAATGCATACATACTATTGGGGTGATTGGTATAAGGAAATAATTGGTCAGGATAAAGCACAGTTGATTAGTCCAATCAAATCTGCACTTAAAAAAGGTATTCGTGTAACAAGCCACACCGATGCGCCAGTTGCTCTTCCAAACCTTATGATGATTATGTGGACAACTGTAAATAGAATAAGTAGAAGTGGTTCAATTATTGGACCTCAAGAAAGATTAACGCCTTATGAAGCACTTAAAACAATTACTATTTGGGGGGCGGAACAATTTTTTGAGGAAGACAAAAAAGGAACATTGGAAGATGGGAAATTAGCTGATATGGTTATTCTAAATAAAAATCCCTTGAAAGTGGATCCTATTACTTTAAAAGATATTAAAATAATAGAAACTATTAAAGAAGGAAATACTGTATTTAAATTAAACTAGGTCAATATTACATACACTAACTATAATTTTGATTGACATGCATAAAAAGATATTTTTAATGTTGTTGGTGTTTTTTTTAAATAAAGCTATTTCACAATCTATCAATAGCAGTATATCCCAATCTTTTCAAGAGAATAAATTTGATAAATTTTCAAGATTAACAATAGGATTGGGTCATACACATGTTTCAGAAGGGAAAGTTAATGGAAATACAAAATGGTTGGCGATGCCATCTTGGACAATTAATTATGATAATTGGTTATCCAAAAAATGGGCTATTGGTTTACAAGCTGATTTAATTTTAGAAAACTTTATCATAGAAAGTAATCATCAAGAATTAATTGAAAGAAGCTACCCATTAGCTTTAGTTCCTGTTGCCATTTACAAACCAAATAAACATATTTCCTTAATTGCAGGTATTGGAGGAGAATTATCCAAAAATCACAATCTTGCAATGACTAGATTAGGTGTGGAATATGGTATTCATTTACCACAACATTGGGAAGTTGGAACTTCCTTAGTATGGGATGGAAAATGGAATTATTATAATTCTTGGGGTTTGGTTGTAACCTTTAGTAAAATTTGGTTACATCATAAATAATCTATCTTTAAACAGAAAAATGAAAATATTCTTATTCATTTGAATAATTCTATTCTATGATTTAGTCTGTTTAATTGTAAATTTATGTCACCAAACCCTAACCAACCCTTCCCAATACCTAATTATAACCGTCTTTGTTTCTTAAAAAACATTATTAAGAACCCAAACATCATAGTAGGTGACTACACTTACTATGACGATTTTGAAAACGTAGAAAATTTTGAAATAAACGTCAAATACCATTTTGACTTTATTGGAGACAAACTCATCATTGGAAAATTCTGCATGATTGCTTCCAATGTCACCTTCATTATGAATGGTGCCAATCACATCACCGACGCTATAAGTTCATATCCATTTGCCATTTTTGGTCAGGATTGGGCCAATGCTATGGACAATAAATCCTATCCACAAAAAGGAAATACTATTATTGGGAATGATGTTTGGATTGGATACAACGCCACAATTCTAGCAGGCGTAACCATTGGTCATGGCGCCATTATTGCAGCCAATGCAACAGTAGTAAAAGATGTAGCACCCTATAGCATAGTAGGAGGTAACCCCGCCCAAGAAATCAAAAAGCGATTTTCTGAGGAAACCATTGCCAAACTATTGGAACTGGAATGGTGGAATTGGGAAATAGAAAAGATTACCAGAAATGTGCCGTACCTAACGGGCAATCAATTAAATCTGCTTATTTTGTAATCAGATTTCCTAATTTAATAACCAAGATATGTGCTTCAAAAACTGCTGCCTAACTATCTGCATTTTATTGCTCATTAGTTGCCAACAAACTAAAAAAGAAATGGCTTCAGCCAATACCATTTATTATGGTGGCGATATCATTACCATGGAAGGGGATAGCGCTAATTATGCAGAAGCTGTTGCTGTTAAAAACGGTAAGATTGTTTTTGTGGGTACTAAATTTGAAGCAGAGAAATGGAAAAGCGATAGTACACAAATGGTTGATTTAAAAGGTAAAACCATGATGCCCGGTTTTGTTGAGCCACATGTGCATCCCTCTATTGCAGCATCCATTTTACCCAATGAAATCATTGCACCCTATGACTGGGTTTTACCCTCTGAAACCAAAAAAGGCGTGAATGGTCATGAAGCGTACATTAAGGCCTTAACAGCTTCTGTTCAAAAGAATGCCAAAGCAGATGAAGTATATTGGGTATGGGGCTATCACCAATTATGGCATGGCGATCTTAGTAGTGTAGAGCTGAATAAGATTTCAGCAGACAAACCCATTGCTGTTTTACACCGTTCCTTTCATGAAGTCTTTCTCAACAACAAAGCCATTGAGTTGATGCAGATCAAGGAGGCCGATTTTAAAGGAAACCCACAAGTAGACTGGAAAAAAGGACATTTTTTTGAAGGTGGTTGGTTGGGTTTGGTACCCAAAATTGCCCAATGGTTTATTGTACCTACCCGATATTCAAAGGGATTGGAACTAATGACCCAATTGATTCAGAAAAATGGTATTACTACTGTGGCGGAGCCTGGTTTTCCTAGTTCTGATTTTAATCTGGAATATGGTTTGCTCAAAAAGGAAATGGATAAAAATCCACCCTATGCCGTTTACCTGATAGCCAATGGAACCCAACTCTATGGCATGAATGACAATAGCAATGAAAAAGCAAAAGTATTTGCTGAAGCATTACCTCAAAAATACAATACCACCAATATTACCTTCTTACCCAAACAGATCAAGCTCTTTTCTGATGGAGCTATTTACTCTCAATTGATGCGTATGGAAGGAGGTTATACCGATGGACATCAGGGAGAATGGATGACCCCATTAAACTTGCTGGAACAACAGATTAAATTTTACTGGGATGCAGGATATAAAATTCATGTACACGCCAATGGAGATCAAGGCATTCAACATGTATTAGACTATGTTGCTGCTAATGAAAAAACTAATCCAAAAACAGATCATCGTTTTACCCTACACCATATGGGTTATTTCTCAGATAGTCAAGCAGCACAATTAAAAGCATTAGGTATTGAAGCTTCAGTAAATCCTTATTATTTATGGGCGCTGGCCGATAAATATTCCGAGAAAGGATTGGGTAAAGAAAGGGGAGAGAATTTGGTAAGGATCAAATCGCTTACTAGTAGGTCTGTTACAGTTTCCTTTCACTCAGATTTTGCCATGGCGCCAATAGAACCATTAACCTTGGCTTGGACGGCAATCAATAGGGTTACTTCTCAAAACAGTGCTTTTTCTCAGGATCAAAGGATAGATGCTTTTACAGCTTTAAAAGGAATCACTATTACTGCTGCAAGAACATTAAATCTGGAAAATGAAATTGGCTCTATTAAAACTGATAAGATGGCCGATTTTACTATTCTTGCTGAGAACCCACTCAAAATTGATCCCATGAAAATCAAGGATATCAAAGTCTTGGGAACCGTGTTTCATGGAAAAAACAATATGAGTAATTAGATTGGTTGTTTAAGCCCCAAACTGTCTTAGATGATGGTCAATATGCTTAAAGTTTAAATACCCAATCTGCTCTTTATTCATGGATCCAAAGAATGGATGTATAAATTGGTCAATTGGATGAATCCTGTTTTCCTGAATTTTACTGATCCAAACAGATTTTTGTGATTCCACATCAGCGGCATCACCCACTGGTGTTAACTCTTTGGCAGTAGGCGAACCCTTTGTAAAGGGTTTGTCATTCTTTAAAACCATCTTAAATAAGGTGCCGCCTAAGATTCTTCCAATGAAGACCCTTTTAACCTGATTGGTTCCCAAATACATGTCTTCACAAAGAATCACGTGTTCCAGCATTTGTGAAATATTCATTTTACCCCAAAGCGCTTTACTGTCAATTGACAAAGTTTGAATTCTTTGAATAATTTCTTGTTCTGTATTTGCGTTAAATAGGGATTTCACGGGAAAAATGTTTAATTTAAATTAGTCAAATAATCTCATTCCTAATCAAAAAAACTCTTTAAAATGTCAAACGCTATTAATTGGTTTGAAATCCCAGTTTCAGATTTCACTAGAGCAACCAAATTCTATGAAACTATTTTGGATATAAAAATTGTAGAAATGCCCTTCCCAGATGGCAGATATGGAATGTTACCTGCTGATATGATGAATGGTGGAGTTGGGGGTGCAATTGTGAAAGGTGATGGATTTGAACCTTCTGATAAAGGAACAATAGTTTATTTAAATGGAGGAGAGGATTTAAGTATTTCATTGAATAAAATAGAAAAAGCAGGAGGTCAAATCATTATTCCAAAAACTTCAATTGGCGGAAATGGTTTTATGGCGCATTTTTTAGATTCAGAAGGGAATAAAGTAGCATTACATTCTATGAAATAATTTATTAGTTTATAGAAATAACCCTGTAGAAATATTTTAAATAAGTTTAAAATGAAAATGCCCATCCAATTCTTATTTGTGTTTTATTTATTTTTTATTATTTCTACTAACAGTAATGCCCAAACATCCAACTACTTCAACTCCTTTGACAACACCAAGATCCACTACCTAGTGGCAGGAAAAGGAGAACCGATATTACTCTTACATGGATTCACCAATACCCTCAATGATTGGATCAAGAAACCCATCTATGATAGCCTGCTCTCAAATGGTTATCAAGTAATTTTAGTAGACCTTAGAGGCAACGGTCTCTCAGACAAACCAGAAAATCCAGAAAGCTATGCCAACAATGCTGAAGCCAAAGACCTAATGGGTTTAATGCAATATTTACAATTCAAGTCTTACAAAGCAATAGGTTATTCCAGAGGCTCCATCATCCTGGCTAGTTTGTTGGTGATGGACAAACATTGCAGCAAAGCCGTGCTAGGTGGCATGGGTTCAGATTTTACCAATCCCAACTGGCCAAGAAGGATTGGCTTTTATAATGCCCTGATGAACGATAGCATTCCAGGATACGAATCCTTTAGAAAATATATTGCAGGAAAAGGCCTAAATCCCAAAGTGCTTGCTAGTCAACAAAAAGAACAACCTTCCACTTCTACAGCGCAATTGGCAAAACTAAAACAATCAGTTTTGGTAATTTGTGGAATAGAAGATACCGACAATGGAAAAGGAGAAGACTTGCAACAACTCATTCCTAAAGCACAATTTGTGTCTATTCCAGGTAATCATAATTCCGCATCTGGAACCCAAGATTTTGCTAGAGCGATACTTGATTTTTTTAAAACCCTCAACAAACTAATCATATAAGTCATGCTCACCCAATCCCTTATTCAAGCAGTAGCAAAAGATCGCGCAGCATACCTTGCGCAAATTGTGAATCTTAATGAAACTCAAGCCCAATGGAAACCCAACTTAGAGTCTTGGAATATTATAGAAAACACTGAGCACCTGTTCTGGGCGGAACATGGAGCCATCTTTGGCATGTGGAAGACATTAACCGCTATTAGAGCTGGTAATTTTGAACGCAGTTTTGAGTCTAATCACAAAGACATGCCAATTGATGAAATTATCCGCCTTACCTGGAAACCTAAAGAAATTGTACCAGCTGTTGCTGCTCCAAGAATGGGTGGCCCTCTTAGTTTCTGGATAGCATCCTTGCATGGATTACAAGACTTACTTGCATCCTTTGGTGAATTTATTCAAGACGACGAATTAAGACTACAAGCTCATCCGCATCCCATTTCTGGGGCTATGGATTTTCAACAAAGACTTGAGTTCCTAAGTTTTCACATAGCTAGGCATCAGGAGCAATGTGCCAACCTGATTGCAGCAATGGGATAAATCCAAACTATTACAATTGGTTTATTGTAATTTCATTTTAAGCAAATCCAAACGTACTATGACACCAGAAGCCATCAATATAGCCCAAAAATTCTCACTCTTTGATGCCCTTTGGACACCACATATTATTGGAGAACTAAATGGCCAGTACGTAAAACTCTGTAAACTCAAAGATGATTTTGTATGGCATAGTCATGAACACGAAGATGAGTTATTCATGGTCTTTAAAGGAACCTTGCTCATGGACTTCCGTGACGGCACAACCGTTTCAGTGAACGAAGGAGAAATATTAATTGTACCAAAAGGAGTGGAGCACAGACCTCATACCAATGGCGATACAGTGTTCAATTTATTATTTGAACCCAAGTCTACCCAGCATACTGGAGAAGTAGAAACAGAGATGACCGTAAAGGAAATTGGATGGATCTAAAATCATGCAAATGCCAAAAAACCTCCTAACCATTCTAGCCTTAATTCTTTCCGTTATAGGTTTCATGCTTAAGCTCCCATCAGTATTTCACCATTACGATAAAGAACTACATGCAGCATTCTACTTTCTTGCTGCTGGTTTTTTAAATATTCTCTATTCCAAAAATCTGACCTCGCACATTCTTATCCTCTTAATTCTTCTTGGATTTGGGATTGCCATTGAATACGCCCAAGCATATAGTAATGTTCTCTTGCACAAAAGGATTCATGGCCGTTTTGACATAGAAGATGTAAAAGCAAATACCAAAGGCCTAATTGCATTTAGCATACTTTGGATTCCTTATTTCTTTCTAAAGCCATCGCGCCAGTAAAACCCTACCCAATCTTGAACACCGATTAGATTTCCCCATTCCCCCCTTCTAATGTAAATTCATGCTCCAGACCAACTAGCATGAAAAATACAGTTCCAAGCGGCAAACAATTGATTTTAGCAGCAGTGTTGCTAACCACATCTGCGCAAGCCCAAAATCAAAATCGTGATTATCCCATCCAGCCCGTGACTTTTAACCATGTGCACGTGCATGATCAGTTCTGGGCTCCTCGCATAGACATCAATGCAGACATTACCATTCCTTATGTGTTGCAAAAATGCCGCGAACTGGGACGCATAGATAATTTCTTAAAAGCTGCCGGCAAAAAGGATCCAACCAATATTACCGAATACCCTTTTGACGATACGGATATCTATAAACTCATAGAAGGTGCTTCTTATTCCTTGCAGGTAAAACCCAATCCTTCACTGGAACGTAGCATTGATACCCTTATTGGCATTATTGCCGACGCCCAAGAACCAGATGGTTATCTCTACACGTTTAGAACTATGAAACCCCAGAAGCTACACCCATGGATAGGAGCCAAGCGATGGGAAAAAGATCCAGACCTAAGCCACGAATTATACAATAGCGGACATTTATACGAAGCAGCCACTGCACACTTTATTTCTACAGGTAAGAAAACCCTCTTAAATATTGCCACTAAAAACGCTGACTTATTGGTCAAAGATTTTGGCCCAGGTAAAGCCACTTATTTTCCGGGTCACCAAGTAGTAGAAATGGGTCTGGCACGATTGTATAGAGTAACAGGCAAACAAGCCTACCTTGATTTAGCCAAATTCTTTTTAGATACCAGGGGCAAGGGTGCAGGTAAGTATTCTGAATACAACCAATCACAAAAGCCTGTAACAGATCAACACGAAGCCGTTGGCCACGCAGTACGCGCAGCCTATATGTATACAGGCATGGTCGATGTGGCTGCCTTAACGGGCGATGCTTCTTATATTAAAGCCATTGACGATATCTGGACAGATGTAGTGAGTAAGAAAATGTACCTCACTGGAGGCATTGGTGCAACAGGTGCGGGTGAAGCATTTGGTGCGGCTTATCACTTACCCAATATGAGTGCTTATGCAGAAACCTGTGCCTCTATTGCCAATGTGTATTGGAATAACCGCATGTTTTTATTACATGGCGATGCTAGTTATATAGACGTGATGGAGCGGGTTTTATACAATGGGTTATTGTCTGGTGTTTCTCAAAGCGGCACCAAATTCTTTTATCCCAATCCTTTGGCTTCTATGGGTCAGCACCAACGCAGTGCTTGGTTTGGATGTGCTTGTTGCATTTCTAATATGACCAGGTTTATGCCATCCGTACCAGGTTATGTGTATGCCCAAAATGCCAATAACTTGTATGTGAACCTCTTTATGTCTAATCAGTCAGACATCAAACTACCTGCTGGTAAATTGAGCATTGCCCAAGAAACGGCATATCCATGGAAGGGTAAAGTGACATTGAAAATTGATCCTGTAAAGTCAATGGATTTTGTATTGCGGGTGCGTATTCCAGGATGGGCCAGACAAGAAGCAGTACCTAGTAATTTATATCGCTTTGCGGATAGCCGTCCTACAGCCATACCCATTAGCATTAATGGAAAAGAAGTTTCCTATACCATTGAAAAAGGATACGCAGTATTTAGCCGTACTTGGAAAAAAGGTGATCTAGTTGAAATGGATCTTCCCATGGAAATTGAGAAAGTATTGGCCAATGAAAACGTAAAAGAAGACAAGGGCAGATTTGCATTTCAAAAAGGGCCACTGGTCTATTGTTTGGAAGGGCCAGATAACCAAGGCGGTACGGTGCAGAATATTGTCATGAGTAAAGAAGCAGCTATTTCTGAAAACTATGACCAACAATTACTGGGTGGTGTCTTAATATTAAGTGGGGAAGGAGTTGCTACCAAAAGACAGGTTGCTAGTACTGAATTACAAACAACGCCTTTGCAAGCCAAAGCCATTCCTTATTATGCTTGGAACAATAGAGAAGCTTCTGAAATGCAGGTCTGGATACCATTTGAAACTTCCGCTGCAAGACCAAGCCCTGCTGCAACCATTGCTTCTAAAAGTGTGGTATCCGCTTCTATTAACAACAAAAGAATGTTGTCTGCTTTGAATGATCAATTTGAACCTTCTTCTTCTGAAGATAAATCTGGTTTATACATGCATTGGTGGCCAAAGAAAGACACCAAGGAATGGATCCAATATGATTTTGACAAAGCCTATACCGTGTCTGAATCCAAAGTGTATTGGTATGACGATGCGCCTTTTGGTGGTTGCAGAATTCCAGCAAACTATACCATCTTATATAAGTTGGGCGATACTTGGGTTCCTGTTAAAAACATCACACCTTATACTCCAGTAAAAGATAAATATGATGTACTGAAGTTTGAACCTGTTAGTACCACAGCCATTCGTATGGAAATTCAACTACCAAAAGATCATGCTACAGGTGTACATGAGTGGATAGTACAAAATCCTCGTCCAGAAAGAAAGCAAGAAGAATTACCCAAGTTTGCGGAGAACTATCCCCAATTATACAATGCATTTCTGACCAGTGTAGCTGATGCAAAACTGGGTACAATTGTTGGTGTTTTACCAACACTACCTAGTTATCTAAATGGAACATACATAGGTATTCAACAAGGCCCACCTGTAAGGGTGATTTGGCCTACATCTAATGATAATAGTTCTGTACTTGAACCCGGAACTTATACCATTGAAGGCAGAGTTCCCGGTACTACATTAAAACCCAAAGCCATTATAATGGTTAAAGCAAGTATTGGTCAAATAGCATCGCCAAAGGCAAAATTGGTACCTTTTAATTTGAACCAGGTTTCTTTAAATACCAATACACTTGGTCAACAAACAAAATTTACAGAGAACAGAGATAAGTTTATTCAAACCTTGTCTAAGACTGATCCCAATGCATTTTTATACATGTTTCGTCATGCTTTTGGTCAGCCACAACCAGCGGGTACCAAGGCCTTGGGTGTTTGGGATAGCAAAGACACCAAATTAAGAGGTCATGCAACGGGTCATTATCTTTCTGCTTTGGCACAGGCTTATGCAGGAACAGGATATGACAAAAACCTTCAGGAAGTTTTTGCCAAGAAGATGGATTACATGGTTAATGCCCTGTATGATCTTGCGCAATTATCAGGCAAACCAAAAGAAGCCGGAGGGCCTTTTGTAGCCGATGCTAGATTGGTACCCATGGGTCCTGGTAAGAAAAGCTATGACTCTGATATCAGCGATGCTGGAATTAGAAACGATTTTTGGAATTGGGGCAAGGGTTTTATCAGTGCCTATCCACCAGACCAATTTATTATGTTAGAAGCGGGTGCTAAATATGGTACCCAACCAACACAAATCTGGGCTCCTTATTATACCCTTCACAAAATCTTGGCTGGCTTAATTGAGATCTATGAAGTGAGTGGCAACAAAAAAGCTATGGATATTGCTACTGGGATGAGTAATTGGGTTTATGCCCGTTTAAGTCAGGTTCCCACCAATACTAGGATCAGCATGTGGAATACCTATATAGCGGGTGAATTTGGTGGCATGAATGAAGTAATGGCGCATTTGTACCGCATTACCAAAGAACCCAATTACCTGAAAGCAGCACAATTGTTTGACAACATCAAAGTATTCTTTGGAGATACCAAACATAACAGTGGGCTAGCCAAAAATGTAGACTTGTTTAGGGGTTTACACGCCAACCAACATATTCCTCAAATGGTGGGTAGTATGGAAACCTATCGTGTTTCTAGTAACCCCGAATATTACCAAGTGGCCAATAATTTTTGGCACAAAGCTGTCTATGATTATTCCTATAGCATTGGGGGAGTAGCCGGGGCCAGTAATCCTAATAACCCAGAATGTTTTACCAGTGAGCCTGGTACGCTTTATGCAAATGGTCTTTCTGCCGGCGGACAAAATGAAACCTGTGCAACTTACAATATGCTCAAATTAACTAGTGATATATTTCAGTATGACCAGCGTGGTGAACTGATGGATTATTATGAACGTGCTTTGTACAACGATATTTTGGCTTCTGTGGCTGAACATAACGCTGCCAATACCTACCATATTCCACTTAGACCTGGATCAGAAAAAGATTTTGGTAACCCAAACATGACTGGTTTTACTTGTTGTAATGGAACAGCTTTAGAAAGTAATACCAAATTCCAAAACACCATCTATTTTAAATCTACAAATGATCAGGCTTTGTATGTGAACTTATTTATTCCTTCTACCCTGAATTGGTCAAGTAAAAAAATCAGTGTAGAACAGAAAACCAATTTTCCACAAGATGACCAAACCCAACTCACCATTAAAGGAACAGGCACATTTGACCTGATGGTTCGCGTTCCTGCTTGGGCTACCAAGGGTTTTATGGTGAGCATAAATGGAAAAGTGCAAGCCCTGAAAGCCAAACCCGGTGCATATTTGAACATTGGGAAGAATTGGAAAAACGGGGATCTAATTGAACTGAAAATGCCTTTTCAATTTCATTTGGAACCTTTGATGGATCAGCAAAATATTGCCAGTCTGTTTTACGGCCCCATTTTGCTAGCGGCTCAAGAACCCGCAGCTAGAAAGGATTTTCGCAAAATTGTACTCAATGCCAATGACCTGGGAAAAACCATTCAGGGTAATCCAAAAGACCTGCATTTTAGTATTAATGACGTTCCTTTCAAACCCTTTTATGAAACCTATGGCAGACATTCAGTGTACCTAGACGTTGCCTTAACCAAGGAATAGATTGATCCTTTTAGCCTTTCACAAACTTAGAACAACCCTTTACTAATTAGGGCTTGTGGGGTAAATATGGAATTTCTATCTTGATCAAAATTCAAATTTACCCTATATGCCTACCCAACAACCATCGCTCAGTCATAAGAAATGGTTTCAGACACTGATTATCCTTAATGTACTAACCATTTTTTCATTATCCTTTTTAGGTGTATTTACTGGACCCAATGCTTATTATTATATGGGAGTCAGTGGATGTATCTCAATATCAATCGTTTTATATTCTATTGTTAAAGGTTTATCTGATTGGAGATTGGTCTTTATCTATGGGCTAATTGCAATCAGTTTAATTGCAAATGTTTTGCTTAACTTAAGACACAATTAAAGTTATATTATGGGCTACTTAGTGGCTCCTTTTTAACCTTGCATCATTTGCAAAAAGCTAAGTAAAATCTTATATTGTAGGGAATAACAATGCTGCCATGAAAACCCTAATCCCTATTGTATTATTCTTAACCCTTCATGCTTCTGCCCAAACTATCAGTATAAGCAATGGTAAAATACAAGGCACCCAACACAATGGGATTGCCATTTTTAAGGGAATCCCTTTTGCGGCACCTCCGATTGGGAATCTCCGTTGGAAAGCGCCACAACCCGCTGTAAACTGGACGGGCATCAAAAACTGCAGCAATTTCTCAGCAAGTCCTATTCAAAATAAACCAGCCCCTTTCTATTGCTGGTCAGAAGAGTTTATAGCAAAGCCTGAACCTTTGAGTGAAGACTGTTTGTATCTAAATGTTTGGTCAAGTGAAAAGAAACAGCAACCCGTTTTTGTTTGGATCTATGGGGGAGGACTCAACAGTGGGTCTGCCAATTGTGCCATTTATGACGGAGAAGAAATGGCCAAGAAAGGCGTAGTTTTTGTGAGTATCAATTATCGCGTTGGTGTATTTGGTTTTATGGCGCATCCTGAACTAACAAAGGAAGCAGGCACATCTGGGAATTATGGTTTTCTGGATCAAATTGCAGCACTAAAATGGATTCAGCAAAATATTGCAGCATTTGGCGGAGACCCAAATAATGTAACCATTGCTGGGCAATCAGCTGGTGCATTTAGTGTTACTGCTCTGATTACATCGCCATTGGCAAAGGGTTTATTTCACAAAGCCATTGCACAGAGTGGGGGGCTTTTTGCAAATATGGGATTACAGAATTTGGAACAAGCAGAAGCACAAGGCATGAAATTGATGCAAAAAGCCAATGCCCAATCCATTGCTGATTTGCGCAAGAAAACAGCTGTTGAATTGCAGCAATTAAGCCAGCAGGCTGGTATTGGTGGATTTGGTACCACCTTAGACGGGTACATGCTTCCCAAAGACCTCAAAGGTTTTTTTCAACAAGGCCTACAAAATCAAACACCTATTTTAACGGGTTGGGTTACAGGTGATGGTAGTTTTTTAGGTAATCAATCTACCACAGTGGAAGCATATGAAAAAGACGCTCGGAAATACGGAACCCAAGCTTCCATTTTCTTAAGCCTATTTCCTGCCACTAATCCAGAGCAAGTAAAAGAGCAACAACAAAAATTGACCTTACTTGGCTTTGCGGGTTTGCCAGCTCATTTGCTGGCGCGATATAATCCGCAAAACAGCTATCTATATGAATTTGCCCATGTTCCCACAGATAAACCTGGCTTCCCCAATTATGGCGCCTTTCATACGTCAGATGTTCCTTATGCCTTACACACGCTTCATACTTGGAATAGGTCTTGGAAACCATTAGACCTAGAACTAGAAAATACAATCTCTTCATATTGGGTAAATTTTGCCAAAACCGGCAATCCCAATGGTGGCAATCTTCCTGAATGGAAACCTTATGAAAAAGGCAATGGCAATATTATGGTTCTAGGAGATCAGGTGAATTTGAAAGCAGGTTATTTACAAAAAGAATTGGCGTTTTTGGAACAATACTAAACTATACTTAACCACTTTTTTATTTCTATGATTGACAAAGTATTTCCCATAACAGGTAAAAAGCTCTCTGCTTTTATTGTGGATGAGCAAAGTCTTCTATTTTCAAGCCAACGAAAAAATTCCTTTGATGCTTTCAAGGAAGAGTATGCAAAGAAAATAACTTTGGCAACCAAACATGAAGTCAAATACGAAGAGATAATTTCTATTACAAAAGAAGAAACTGAATTTGATTTACATCTGTCTTATAAAGGAACGCTTGGGATTACAAATGAATTGGAATTTACATTTAGTAATGCGGAAGATTATGAAGTATTTCTAACCTATTTAGAGCATAAAAGATATTTTACTAGAACTTATGAAACCTTAAGTCCTTTTAATGCTATTCGGTCTCAACTAATTTGGTTTTTTCTATCCATCTTGGGTACCATTTACTTTTATGATAGGGCAATTGAAATTGCCAAGGAAGGTGTTGACGACTCTGCAAGGGGTAGGTTTAGACTAATCAATTATTTGCTTGAACTTCTTGGTGACAAAGGAATAATAGCAGTTGGTGCAATTGTAGTATCATACTTGGGTTACAATATTTGGAAACGCTATTCCAATCCCCCAAGACAAATGAGACTAATGCCTCCAAATGCTAATTAAATAAGGAAAAAAAGTATACTGCAATTGGAATACTAATAACCAATATAATAATCAAAATAGGAATCATATAGTTTAAAAAACTTTTCCAAAGAGAGAAATTCTGTAATTCCGCCAAACCATTGATGCCTAAAGTAAAAGACCAAATAGACATGATAACTGATAAAATCAGCCAGGACTTGGTAACTACTTGACCTAAAATTTCGGAATTATATAAATAAGGATTAGAAGTAAATAATTCCATCCCAAATAACAATACACAGGGAATTTGAATACATAATAAAGTGATTGTAGGTAACTGCGAAAATGCCAATACCCTTGTAATGGCCACTGTTCCGGCTCTGCCTTTCAGCCATTTACCCGTCCAAGAAATCATAGCGGCATAAAGGTTGACAATAAAAAAACTAAAGAAAATCCCTAGCAAGATCATTCCAATAAATGAGATCGCTGAACTGTATTTGTCAGCATAATGTTTTCTCATAAATGTATTCAAGACACTAACAATACTGGCTAAAAAAATCAAACCATAGGTCCATTGATTAATATGGTAATGTCTTAAAACGGTGAATACTCTTATAGGATCAGTCCAAATCAGTTGAAAGATTTCCTTGGTGGTTAACGGTTCAGGCAATTGCCCCTCTTCAAATTCTGGCATAAATAGAATTTCAGGTTAATAATTAGAGGGGGTAATAATGAGAATGAAAATAGTAAAAAACTTTTTAAATATCACCTCTTTTCAAAGCTTTTACCGCATAGTCACAAGCCCTTGCTGTGAGTGCCATAAAAGTAATGGAAGGATTCACGCAGGAGATTGAACTCATGCATGAGCCATCTGTAATAAAGACATTTTTCACAGCGTGCATTTGGTTAAATCCATTGAGCACAGAGGTCTTAGGATCCTTACCCATACGGGCCGTGCCCATCTCGTGATTGGCATTGCCTGGTGCGGCTATAGCACTATTGTCACGAACATTTTTATAACCAACAGTAGAAAGAATTTCAACTCCCGTTTCACGCATATTTTTATGCATAGCCAGTTCATTTTCTCTAAAACTGCAGTCAATGCTTAATTGCGGACGACCATAGTTATCTTGCTTGGACGTATTGAGCGTAATGCGATTATCGGCATAAGGCAAACACTCGCCATAGGCGTATAAGTTCATATGCCATTTACCAGCTTCAGTCATGGATTCCTTTAGTTGCACACCAATCCCATTGCTACCATTACCTCGGCCACGGCTAGCACTTCCGGCCAAATGGAATCCTCTTAGAAAATCTTTTTCCTGACTAAATAAATTCTTAAACCTTGGAATATAAATATTGGTTGGTCTTCTTCCAGAATAATAACTGTCTTCAAATCCCTCTACATCTGCATTAATTGAAACACCCTTGTGGTGATCCATTAAATTGCGGCCCACTTGGTCACTATCATTTCCCAATCCATTAGGGAATCTTTTAGAAATAGAATTCAATAAGATAAAAGTTGTAGCAACAGTTGCTGCATTTAAGAATATAATCTTAGCATGAAAGACTTCTGTTTGCTTGGTCTGGGTATCTAGAATCTCTACCCCGGTAGCCCTTTGCAATTGCTCATCATAGATGACGCGGTTAACCAGAGAATAGGGTCTTAACGTTAGATTGCCCGTTTCAAAAGCCGCTGGCAGGGTAGATGAATTGGTACTAAAATAAGCGCCAAATGGACAACCGCGCTGACAGAGATTTCTAGCCTGACAAACCCCACGACCTTTTACCGGTGCTGTAAGATTAGCAGACCTACCCATGATCACATGTCTGTCTGAAAATTTAGAAGCCACTCTTTTTTGAAAATCCTTCTCCACCATATTCATTTCAAAAGCCGGCTGGGTTTCACTATCAGGAAAATAGGAGAGCTTATCTTTATTGCCATTCACACCCACAAATCTTTCTACATAACTATACCAAGGTTCTAGGTCTTTATACCTGATGGGCCAATCCACACCATGACCATCTTTGGCATTGGCTTCAAAATCAGCGTCCATCCATCTATAAGATGCTCTTGCCCATAAAAGAGAACGGCCACCCACTACATTAGGTCTGATCCAGTCAAAGCGCTTAATCTCCTCGTAAGGGTTCTCCTTGTCCTTGATATAAAAATGCTTGGTATCTTCTTTAAAGGAATAGTGTCTGCTCTGTACGTATTGCTCTGCAGCTTCTGCCTTGGTTACAGCACCCCTATGAGGAAATTCCCAAGGATCCATGCTAGTGGTAGGGTAGTTGGGATGCACCATGGGTCCACCTCTTTCTACTAACAATACCTTCAAACCCTTTTCACTGAGTTCTTTGGCAGCCCAGCCGCCACTGATGCCGGATCCTACCACAATGGCGTCAAAGGTATTTTTTTCTTTTGCAGATGTATTTAAGTAACTAGAATCGCCGGGCATAGTGGGAATATTTCTACCGCATAAATATAAGCCTTAGTACCCAAAATGCTTTTGCATCTTAACAGGAAAATCGGCCAAAGCCAATTCTGGCTCGGGGATTTCTGGATGCCATAATTTCTCCCACTCAAAACTAAAATAGCCCTTGTAACCATCTTTGATTAGTAATTCCATGCCTTGGTAAATGGGTACTTCACCTTCTCCCAAAAATCTAAAATCAAGTTTGCCCTCTTTTTTGGCGGCATCCTTAATATGGGTATGATGAATATAAGGTTTGAGTGCAGCATACACTTGTTTGGGGTCTTCACCAGTATCTAACCACATGTTGGCAATATCCCAAATCAAACCCACTTGTGGATGATTGGCGGCTTTCATAATGCTTTCTAGGTCTGCATAATGAACCACTTCTCCATGCGTTTCCATGAGCACTTTTACCTTCATTCCCTTAGCATATTCCGCCAATTCTAACAGTCCTTGGGTAATTAAATCCATGGTCTGTTGCTTGGTCTGATCTTTTGGAAATTTATTTGGGTATACCCTTACATTAGGGCAGTTAATGGCTGCTGCTAAATCTATAAAACGCTTACCCTCGTCTAAATGTTTTTGCCTTTCTGCACCTGCTGCAAAATGTAGGTTACAAGAAGAACCAAGGTCTACAAACTGCAACTGCTTGTCTGCCATTTCTTGCAGGGTAGTTTTAATGGCTGAAGCCGATGCAAATTCTGGACACTTGGGCAAATACAATTCTTTGAGTATGCCACGCATCTCCAATCCTTGATAGCCATGTGCTTTGGCAAAATTGGTAATCTGTGTAAAATTCCATGCCGGACATCCCAAAGTAGAAAAACTCAGTAAGGGTTTCTTGACCTTATTGGTAAATGACATTCCCGCCAAGGCACCAGTCATGAGTAAACTAGACTGAAGCAAAAAGTCTTTTCTAGCAATCTTTTTCATGATAGTAATTTACAAATAATGTCGCCAATTAAAAATAGCCCTGATGCCAATATGCCAAACTGTTTGCAATTCAGGGGTTTTAATATTGGTAGAGGGCAATAAAACGGACACTTTTTTAGCATTATCAAACCCTGCAGACAGTTGAAACATAAGACTAGAACTCTGTTCAGATGCATAGGAACGCAGTGTGCGATATTCTAAGATGGGAAAATCAAATTGTACAGACCTATATTCTAACAACATGGCTGAGGAACTGAGCGTTGGCTCATAGACTAAGAAATTATCGTGTGGGTTTCCTTGACCGTAAAAAGAAACGCCAATCTCTCTTCCCAAAACAAATTGGAATCGTCCAATAGGGGTTGCAATACCTGACTGCCAAGGAATAAGTCCACCATTGCCGGCACGCATGGCCATTTTAGCATAGGTTTTGGGTGCAAATAATAGCAGGGGCGATGCCAGAATTAAATCCCCAGGGAATAGATAAAAAGGCATGCGCATTCTAAAACTATAGGCCGATCTTCCAGGGATGGCCGTAGTTAATGAATTAGTGGGAAGGGTAGGTTCGTCATTTACAAATTGATTGGTTGAACTAGCATCGGTTTTCCAACCGGCTTGCACAAATACTAACCCATCACCTGAATTATTCAAGACACCATCTAAGCCAAAACCAATTCGAACATTGGCTTCTAGACCAGCTACAACACCAGTTCCCCGTTGATTTTTACCAAAACCTCCAGAAATAGAATGTACGTTGGCAGAAGAAGAAACACCTAGAAATGTACCTATTTCAGAACTTACTCTTGGCATAGCACCTAATCCATCTGCCAAACCGGGTGCTGGTGTTTTCATTAAAATAGGGATCACCAAACTGAGCTCAAATTCAGTGGCTTTCATAGTAGGTTCTTGGCAGGTATTAAAACTATCAGCCCCATTGGTTGGTAGTGCATTGATCCCTTTAAAAACCACAACTAAATTTCCGGCTGCGGCATCCAGTAATTGTTCCAAACTGGCTCGCATATAAGTAGCAATTTTTTGTGCTTCTACTTCTCTTAAATAAGCATCACCAGAAAGGATCATGCGTTTGCCATCCCAGCTCACTACTTCCAAACCTTTTTCATTGTAATAATCATGGGTACCTTTTCTAATAGAAGCAGCACCCCATATTCCAGCCACATGACCTGCTGCATAAATGTCTTGGAGAAAATGATCCGCATAGGCTTCATCGGCCAACGCCGCCAATAACCAAGCGCTTTGTTCTTTTTCACTCAACCCAGTTTCACTTGATTTACCAGCTTTGTATATGGCGCTTAAATGGTAACGGGTATACATGCCAATTGCATTTAAAGGGGCACCCTCAGTTAAACATGCTGCAAAATAAGTTTGCGGATCCGTATCTTCCTTAGGTCTTGCTAATAGAAAATGTACATTATTAGCACTTGCTCTGTTACTATAAGCTAGATCTGCTCTTTGAAATCTGATATCTGAATTTCTAATGGCATTGATCCGTTTGCTCCTGTTATCAGTTTCAGCTAAGTCATACTCTAATTGAGCAGCAATTCCCGCTACTTTCATAATCCAATCTGTTTCCAGCACATTATGTAGCATATCACTAGGAGAACAACTATGGTCTCCGGCAATTCCTGACCATGACGCATAATCCAATTGGGTAGGTTTCAATCCTTGGTTAGCAACCAATACACTAGGGCTTAGTCTGTTTTCATAACCTGTTCTGGCTTTTTGCCAAATCTGTTCTAATTGTAAACGATAGGCAGGACTCAATTGTTCCATACCCAATATAGCCAGTTTCCGATGCTCTGGATAGACCCAAGCATTGGCTTTAAGGCTGATAATTACTAAATAGGATAATGCAAAATATCTAAATAAACGCATCTCAATAGTTTGGCTAATGGATGCATAAATGTACTAAAAAATGCTACTGGATTTTTTGACTAATTAATTTCATGTTTAAATTCATGACCGTACCATGGTGTTCAAATTGATAGCCTGTAATGCCTACTCCTGGCTGAAATTCAAAAATACTATGGTCTGGATTGGTATTATATTTTATGCCAGCGGCCTGAGACGAGCTTGCTGTATTTTGAACTACCCAAGCATACATACTATCAGAACGTTGGGGCATTTCAGGGTCAGCCCCCCAGGTTTTACCCTTGATCAAGGGGAAGTCAAAAATTATATTGTATCCTGTTTTAAGATTCGTTAAAGCATCATTAGTATCCTTTACTCGAAAATTCAAACTATCATCTGGAGGCAGATTGCACAAATAGACTTTATTGCTATCTACTAAAAGCAGGTAATTGCCTCTTTCCGCTTTACCCTCATACCAAACCAAGTCTGTAGGAAATCCTTTAACTATAACTGCATTGGCATTTCCGTGCGGAATCACATCTACCACTTCCATTAACCAATTGGTTTGTTTGGTAATCATACTATCTATATCATCATCATGGTATTTTATGGTTGCCGCATAGGTCCATTGGTTGCCCTTGGCAAGAGGAAAATCTGCTTTGGGTTTTGATGGAGCGCAGGCAAATTGAAATAAAATAATGCTTAACCATAAAGTCTTTTTCATTGAATCAATCATTTTGTAAGTTCAAGCAATAAGTGCAATTTTTTGATGTAGCACTTGATTAGGTGTTAGATAATTAAATTTCTTTACTGGTCTATTATTTAGTTTACGTTCTATTTCTTTAATCTGTTGGTGTGATTTAAAGGTAAGATCTGTTTTCTTTGGTAAGAACCTTCTTATTACACCAATTCTATTTTCTACTGTTCCTTTATCCTGGCTGGTATATGGTCTTGCAAAATAAGTATCAACGCCAAGTGCTTTTGCAATTTTTGAATGATTGGTAAATGCTTTGTCATTATCAAAAGTTAAGGTATGTAAAGTATAAGTACTGGGTGTCAGTTTTTTAATAATCGCAGCCGATACTTCATCACTTGATTTACCACTCAGCTTTACAATTCTTGTATATAAACTAGCTCTATCTGTCATAACTAATAATGCTCCTTTATGATTCTTACCCATCATCAGATCCACTTCAATATCTCCCAGCCGTTTT
>JBEAPC010000128.1:0-6032 GCA_041164585.1 Bacteroidota bacterium | reverse complement strand
CTCTTCACTTCTTATTTTCCACTCTTAAATTTTGCAATCACCCCTTTCAGGTGTGCAATGAACTTATCTACGTCTGGGTCATACCCATAATTCACATCGCTTAAAGAATTGCCTTTCAGGTCTAAGAATTTATACAATGGCTGAGCATTAAAGCCAAACTTGGTTGTTTCATATTCTAGATTCTGATTACCCACCGTTTCAATCCGGTCTCCATTGGGAGCTGTATGCTGTTCATCCAATGGCAGTTCTTTGGATTCGTCTACGTACAAGCTCACCAATACAAACTCCTCACGCATCAATTTTAGCACTTCGGGATTTTTCCAAACCTCCTGTTCCATTTTCCTACAATTGGCGCAGGAATGGCCTGTAAAGTCCAGCATCACGGGTTTATTCAGGGCCTTGGCAGCAGCCATTCCCTCTTCCAAATCAAAATAAGCAGTTAAGCCATAAGGCACTTCTAACAAATCCGTGTATTTCTTGGGTGGTTGAGCCGCTGAAGCATTGTTGTTTGTGTTTTTTGATCCATCAGCACCAGATAATACATGCACATTATCCAATTTGTATTCCAAGTCTTCCAGGTTAAATTCTTGGGTACTGGCCGGCGGAATAAAGCCACTCAATAATTTCAAAGGAGCACCCCATAAACCAGGTACCATATATAGTGCAAAACAGAAACTAAAGATGGCAAAAAACAAACGCGGCACACTAATATAGGGCAGGTCTGAATCGTGTGAGAATTTCAATTTGCCTAATAAATAGAGACCCATTAATGTGAAGATCACTATCCAAATAACCAAGAATACGTCTCTATCTAACAAGTGCCAATGATAAGCCAGGTCTACATTAGAGAGAAATTTCATAGCCAAAGCAAATTCAATAAAACCAAAAGTCACTTTTACGGAATTCAACCATCCCCCACTTTTTGGTAAAGATTGAAGCATAGATGGAAAAAAAGCAAACAAGGAAAAAGGAAGTGCTAGTCCAACTCCAAATCCAAACATCCCAATAATGGGTGCCGAACCAACGCCATTGGTGCTAGTTTGTCCCAACAGGGTTCCTACCAATGGACCCGTACAAGAGAAGGAAACAATGACTAGGGTCAATGCCATAAAAAAGATCCCCATCAATCCGCCCTTACCCGCTTTTTCATCGGCCTTATTTGCCCAGCTATTGGGTAGGGTTAATTCAAATGCCCCAAAGAAAGAAATGGCAAATACCAGGAAGATGGCAAAGAATAAAATATTGGAAACCGCACTGGTAGAAATGGTATAGAGTACTTTTCCGCCAAAAGCAAGTGTAAGTAATAAGGTAGGAATGGTATAAATAGCAATAATAGAAATAGAATACCAAACGGCGTTTCTAATTCCTTCAGCCCTTGACTTGCTACGCTTTAAAAAGAAACTCACGGTTACTGGAATCAATGGAAACACACAAGGCGTAATCACTGCTAGCAAACCTGTTCCCAAACAGATCAAGAAAATACTCCAAAGTGATTCTTCCGATTTGGCGTCTGGGGCCAAGGCCGATACGCTATTGGCAGCAGGAATCTTGAGTGTAAAGTTTGTTTCTCCACTAGGAAATTCTGCATCCTTTTTGGCAAGCCAAGCAAAGGATCCTTTAAAGACCAAACTGTCTGTATTCTTGGTATGTAATAAATATTCAAAACTAACTGAGTCTGCAAACAATCTATAGCTAGCAGCCGCTCCTGGCGCTTCTTTCACCAATTGCAAAACACCATTTTCAGTACTGGTATCATTAGCTTGCAAAAGAAATGCAGCAGCACTATCTAAGTGCAAACTAGACACAAAGGGATCATCGGCTCCGCGTTGTTTTACAGAAAACAATTGTACACTTTTGTCCATTTTGGCATGGATGACCAATTTGGCCAAACTATCATTGATTCGCTCTGCCTTAAAATCAAATTGCACAGGTGGTTTGACCTGTGCAATTGAAGTAAATGAGATCAGCAGGGCTGAAAAAACAAACAGTGCTATTACTGATTTTTTCATGCGCTATTTTTATTGCAACTTAATATCGAATGTTTTTTTGGATGGTGGTAAACACTGCGTATCGTCACATACCAAATAATTTACTAGACCTGTAATATTTGTTTTTACACCTGCTTTTACAGTTAGCTCTTGTGTAAAACTTACTTCATTGGAATAAAACAATACGTCCATTTTAAAGTTGTTATCGTATGTTTTTTGAAGTTTACCGTTTTCTTTTGTTTTGCCAACTACAGTAACCAAAGGATTTTTATTAAAGGTAATCTTGGTTGGTGTGGGACCTCCGGGTCCCATATTCTGAGAATACAAATGCCAAGGTTGTGGAATAGTTGCAGTTATCACCAATTGGTATTTATCTGCTCCTTTTTTTACGGCTTTGTAATCCCATGAAACGGGATCCTTAATTTGTGCTACTGCACCCAAACCCATCATGACAAAAAGTAAAACCAGAATATTTTTTTTCATTGTTACGTTTTCTATTCAAATAAACAAGTGGGTTCAGCATTAGTTCAATCCCAACAATTCAAACACTTTTTTACCGTCCAAATTTCCCAATGCTGTTGAAGTAGCGCGCTCTGGGTGTGGCATCATCCCAAATACGTTTTTGGTTTTATTGCTAATTCCTGCAATATTTCTAATGGCACCGTTTGGATTAGCCGATGCTTCCAATTCTCCTTGCTCATTGCAGTATCGGAAAATTACCTGACCATTGGCTTCTAGTTCATTTAGGGTTGCTTCATCTGCATGAAAACGTCCTTCACCATGTGCAATAGGAATTTTCAAAGCCTCTCCTGCTGCATTCTTGATAAATACATTTTTGCAAATAAATTGCTGATTGGCATTTTGCAATAAAACACCAGGTAACAAACCACTTTCGCATAAAATTTGAAACCCATTGCAAACACCCAACACTTTGCCACCCTTGTTGGCAAATTCAATCACACTTTTCATCATGGGACTAAATCTGGCAATGGCACCACAACGCAAATAATCTCCATAAGAGAACCCACCTGGCAGAATAATGCAATCATCGGTAGTAAACATACTTAGGTCCTGGTCTTTGTGCCAGAGCATAATCACTTCTTTACCCAAATCTTGCTGCAAAGAATCCTGCATATCCCTATCACAGTTGGAACCAGGGAAGACTACCACGCCAAATTTCATATTCAAATAATTTTTACTTTAATTAATTGACCGCTTAATGCCACGAAGGTAAAGCTTGAAAACTTAAGGCAAAGCTATTTTTTGATGAGTTCCCAGTTATTATGTACAATCAAAACAATGGCTATCCAGAACAACAAATTGGGAACTAAGAGTCTTTTGGGGTATCCAAAAGCATTGGCTACAAATGCAGATAAAGGAATAAGGATCAAAATGCCCGAATCCAAGCCCGCGCCTGAAAACACAAAGGGAATAGGCAAAAGGGAAAACAACAATACCAGCATCACAGACCAGTTCTTCCTGATTTGAATCACCATTCGGTTATTGTATTTCTGCCAGAAATACATCCCTGCTAATAGGGCCAAGACCAGGTATCCTATACTAGCCAATAACCAAGGATCTGGATGTTGCAGGGGTAATTGAAAGTGCAAACCGGGTAAATAGCTGGTCAAAGCAGCTAATTGGTTGTTCAAAAACAACCATGAAACCAAAAAATAATAGGGCAGCATAATTCCCATTAAGAGCACCAACCATTCTGCAATTCTAAAGGGTCTTACCACCGCCAAAGCAAATAAAACTACCAAGATTAAGATAGCGGTTGGATGATAGGTCATAATGGTAATACTCACCAACATTCCAATATTGAACAATAGGGTACGGGGAGACTGGTTATTGTACAACCTAGTTAATAATATAAAGAGCCAAAGCACCAATGAATTACTAAGCAAAGCCGCAGATAGTCCAGACCAGGATGCAATTAAACCCGTGAGTAAGACATAGGTCATGGCTGTGGTATAATTGGTTGACTGAAACATCCTAAAATCGGTCAAGATCATATTTAACCGAATGGCCTGAATCAAAATCACCAGTTCATACACAATGAATAAAAAAGTAGTAGGAATGCCAGTTAAATATTGATTTAGAAACATGGAAAAAAGTCCATCGCCCTTGCCCAAAATCAAAACAGGCTCCGCTAAAAAAAAGTGGATATGCACGCCAATGGCAAGCAGTATCAAGAAAAAGATATTAACGATTGATTTGTCTCTAAAAAGAAATACCACGGCTATTAGTTGAATTCAATTTTTGCAAAACAAGTAGAACCCCTGTATTGGCAAGGTATGATCATTTGTCTTGCCCCTACCTGTTTGCCATACCTAGGCATAAACTCATGCCCTTTATCCAAATTTTTAAAGGTTGGATTACGGTCTATTTGACCATCGGGATACAAACTTTGATCAGACAAGACCATGTCTCTTTTATCCTGAATATTAAATAAGAAATGGGCTTTGTCTCCCGTATTCAAAATACCATACCCAATAAAATTATCGGAATTGTCATCAAATTGAGACTTTCTAATCACATTGCTCCATTCCATTTTACCCATTTTATCAAAGGATAGCAAGACCACATTATCCGCAAAATATCGGGTTACCGGATTGTTGTTCATCATGCTATACCTGCTCCACGGATAATAACCCAATGGTGAATAATAAGAATAATAATCCATGGGTGAATAGATAGAAGAATAGTAGGGTGAACCGTATAGATAATCCCATCTGTTCAAGGCATTACCCCTGCTGGTACTATAAGCCGATTCAGCAGCAACAAAAAAACCGCCGTCTTTTTTGAGGATAATATTTTTCAAAAAGAAATCATTGAAAGCCTCTTTCTGATTGCCTTCCATCTTGGCGTCTGCTCTAAAATCTGCAGTGAAAATAGTATTCATGGTAGCCAATTCCTTATCCTGAAATTTGTCCCATACAGAATAATACAAACCATCAATATTGCCCCTGCGGAGTTTGCTATAAAAAGAGGTAACTAAATAATGCTTGTTCACGTTATCCACTTTTACCCGAATATCATCTAAGTAAATACTGGTCAATTTTAGGTTACGCACCACAATACTATCGGCTTTAGCAGCCTTGGTAATCAAAGAAATTTTATTGATATTATCATTTTGTGAAGTGCCTGATCCACGAATACAAACTAGGTCTCCTTCATTGTCAAGAGCAAACTCTGTTAGAAAATCATTTTTCTCAGGCATGGCCACACGAATCATGGACTTTTTTTGCAAGACTAGCTCTTTGTTAAACAACAAACTAGTGAGTATATGGGCTTTGTCATTCTTGGTAGAAATTTTAAAAACCAATACCTGCTGTTTGTTCTCACTAGTTAAGAAAGTATACACTTTATTACTATTGCTACCAGCCATATCGGTGGTATCTAACACCACTGGTTCGGCCATTTTCTTTCCATGGGCGTCAAGTTTTACCGCCATGGCGTATTGAATGCTTTTTTTCTGAAATTGATAATAGAGATAGATAAAATCTGGGTATTGCACCAATTCCACATCCACCACTTTTTCTGGCATAAAGTCTAACCGGTTCTTCTCCGTCATTTTCATGTCTGTATCATAGACCGTCATATAGTGCAGGTCACGGTAGTTTTTATAAATAAGCACATTCCCGCTCATTTTGCCCACAATTTCAAAGTTGAGGGTACGGGCATCGTCCCTATCCGGCTCAGAATAGATGACTCTTTGGCCCCAAATACCAGAAATGCCAAAAAAAAGGCTGAGTACCCAAATGGCTATTGACTTTTGCATCAATTAGGTGATTTTTTTCAAATGTACGCTAACTAGGTTTTTAATAGGTGTAAATAAAAGGTGAAAGATTGCCATTCTTTAAGCTCAATTTTACCGCACTTGATTGATTTTACGGCTACATTTGGAAAATAATAGCCATTTAAGAACCAACCCAGCATCGTGAGCAAGCAATTTAATAAGGTAACCAGCGCAGGATTGATTATTGCGTTGGGCATCATTTACGGAGATATTGGAACTTCTCCCTTATACGTTTTAAACGA
>JBEAPC010000127.1:0-3015 GCA_041164585.1 Bacteroidota bacterium | reverse complement strand
ACATTTTTTGAATCACCACCCACCATGATTTTAAAGGCGCCGTTTTCTAAACGAGCATTGCCTTCTCCATCATAGAATGACAGGTCTTTACCCGTAAGTACAAAACTGATTTCTTTTGTTTCACCAGCTTTAAGGAATACTTTTTGAAAAGCTTTTAATTCTTTTACCGGACGAACAATTGATGCGGTTACATCACGGATATACAATTGCACCACTTCTTCTCCGTCTACCTTACCGCTGTTCTTCACTGTTACACGTACTTGTAAGGGTTGAGAGCGAGTAATTTTTTCAGAACTCAAAGAGAGGTTGGAATAGTTATAAGTAGTATAACTCAAACCATATCCAAAAGGATACAATGGTTCATTGGGAATATCGCGGTAGCGAGACTTCCAACTAGCATCACCTGTTTCAGGAGCTGGTCTATTGGTATTGAAATGGTTGTAATACACTGGAACTTGACCAAGTGCATAAGGGAAACTCATCACGGCTTTGGCAGATGGATTATAATCTCCAGCCAACATTGCTGCAACGGCTGTTCCAGTTTCTGTTCCAAGAATCCAAGTTTGTACAATGGCTGTAGTCAGGTCTTGAATATTGGTTAACACCAATGGTCTACCACTGCTTACAAGCGCAATTACGGGTTTGCCTTGTTTTTGCAAAGCACGTAACAAACGTAATTGACCTTCAGAAATATTGATATTGGCAAGCGCCCTATCTTCTCCAGCCATCTTACCACTGATCCCAATATTCACCACTACTACAGAAGCTTTGTCTGCTGCTGCTACTGCGTCTTTTACCAATTGTTCATCAGTGGTGCCATCGGCCATATAACCGGCAGCATAGTTGACATTATTGGCACCAAATCTATTCTCTAATCCTTCTTTAACTGAAACCGCATCATTGGCTGTTCCGTTGGCAATCCAAAAATCAAACATGTCTTCTTTGCTATTGGCAAAATGTCCAATCAAAGCAATCTTAGTTCCTTCTGATTTCAAAGGAAGTACCTCATGGTTATTCTTGAGTAAGAGGATACTTTTTTTAGCTGCTTCTAGTGCTTGTGCACGATTGGCTGTGTTGAATAAAGTTGCTGCCTCTCTTTCTGCATTAGAATATTTGTATGGGTCTTCAAACAAACCCAATTTGAATTTGAAATATAAAATTCTTCCAACAGCATCATCTACCTGCGCCATGGTCAGTTTGCCTTCTTTTACCAATTGAGGTACAAAACGGCCAGATACATTGGCTTCCATATCCATATGACTTCCTGCTTGCAAGGCTTTTAAGGCTGCGTCTTTTTCATCCACTGCATAACCGTGGTTGATCATTTCTCCAAAACTGCCCCAGTCACTTACTACAAAACCTTTGAAGCCCCATTTTTTCTGTAAGATATCGGTTACCAAATATTTGTTACCTCCAGCTGGAATACCATCAAACACGTTAAAGGAGTTCATTACGGTTGCAGCACCCGCTTCTACCGCTGCTTTATATGGAGGCAGGTATTTGTTCCAAAGCGCAACGCGCGATACGTCTACATTGTTGTATTCTCTTCCCGCTTCAACCGCACCATAGACTGCAAAGTGTTTGATACAAGCCATGATATGTTCTGCGTCAAATTGTTTGCCTTGCAAGCCTCTAACGCGGGCTGCTGCAACCAATCCACCTAAATAAGGATCTTCTCCACCACCTTCCATAACGCGTCCCCAACGTGGGTCATTACTGATATCGCACATAGGTGCAAAAGTCCAGTGTACACCAGCTGCCGCAGCTTCTTTAGCGTGAATGCTAGCATTCTTCTCAATACCTGCCAAATCCCAAGTTCCGGCTTCTGCCAAAGGAATGGGGAATACGGTTCTATATCCATGAATCACGTCAAATCCAAATAATAAGGGAATGCCCAATCTTGAATTTTCCATCACGGCCTGTTGGGCGTTTCTGGTTTCCGAAACACCAATCACGTTTAGAAAGGAACCTACACCACCTTTCTTGGCCAAATCCAATTTGGCTTTTTGTCCTGGATCATTGGCAGCAGGACCCGTGAAAACACCGCCATTTACTTGATTTAATTGACCTGCTTTTTCTTCCAATGTCATGCGCTGCAATAAGTCTTTGATACGCTGTTCAATGGGGGCTTTGGCATTTTTGTACAAAGGTGTGTTAGCAGGCTTGCTATTTTGCGCCTGCACTGCAATGGTCATCATTAGAAGGGCTACCATTGCAAAAAACTGCTTTCTCATATGTTGAAATTAAGATGATGGAAATCGCTTACAATCTAGATATAAAGTTAACCAAGAAACGCACATATTCCCGCTGAAACACTAATTTTCACCATTATCGGCTAAAAAACCACCAAGTCTTGGAACAGGTCAAAAATCTAGCATCGCTCACATCCTTTTTCAATGAAAAAGTGGACCGTTATAACCGGCCAAGTTTTATTGGAGCTGACCCTATTTGTGTACCCCATTTGTTTAGCAAAAAACAGGATATAGAAATTGCCGGTTTCTATGCCGCTATTTTTGCCTGGGGTAATAGAACCACCATTATCAATAAGGCCAAGGAATTGATGCAACTCATGGATCTGGCACCCCATGATTTTTGCTTGAACCATCAAGAAACAGATTTGAAAAGAATGTTGGGTTTCAAACACCGAACCTTTAATGCCACGGATCTCTTGTATAGCATCAGTTTTATGCAAATGCACTTTAGCCAACACAAAAGTTTGGAGTCCGCTTTTTTTAACAAGCGGGTGCTGGCAGAAGAACAGGACAAACGTATAGAAGCAGCACTTACTGGTTTTCACCAATACTTTTTCTCTATAGAAGATGCACCCAATAGAACCAAAAAACATATTGCTACCCCCTATAAAAATTCCTCTTGCAAAAGACTCAATATGTTTCTGCGATGGATGGTGCGTAAAGACAAGCAAGGTGTTGATTTTGGCATTTGGAAAAGTATTTCACCCGCTGATCTCATCTGCCCCATTGATCTACACGTGGCAAGGGTGGCCAAACGTTTTCA
>JBEAPC010000126.1:0-9482 GCA_041164585.1 Bacteroidota bacterium | reverse complement strand
ATTCAGACATCAGGTAGTCGCCAATTTTATGCGCATTGGCCATAAGAGCGTCTTGTTCCATAATTTCTAAAACAGCTAAAGCAGCTGCACAAGCCAAATGGTTGCCACCAAATGTAGTACCCAGCATATAATGCTTTGCCTGAATTTTGGGAGAGATGGAAATACCTGCAACAGGGAAGCCATTACCCATACCCTTGGCCATGCTATAAATGTCTGCTGCAACACCACTATGGTCATGGGCATAAAATTTACCCGTTCTGCCATAACCACATTGCACACTATCCGCAATAAATACGGCATTGTATTGATCACATAGTTTGCGGATGGTTTGCAAAAATTCATCGCTAGCAACATTAATGCCACCAACACCTTGAATGCCTTCTATGATAACGCTTGATACTTCAGAACCATAGTTATCAAAATAAGCTTGCAAGGCTTCCGTATTGTTAAAAGGTAGGAATACTACATTGTCTGTTTGGTTAACTGGTGCTACAATATTGGGATTGTCAGTAGCAGCAACGGCCAAAGAAGTTCTTCCGTGAAATGCCTTTGTATAGGATACTATTTTTTTACGACCATTATAAAAAGATGCAGCTTTCAGTGCATTCTCATTGGCTTCTGCACCACTATTACACAAAAAGAGTTGGTAGTCTTCCTTGCCACTTAGGTCACCTAATTTGGTTGCTAGTGCTTCTTGTAAGGGAATATGAATGCTATTGCTATAAAAGCCCAATTTGTTCAATTGGTCTGTTACGCGCTTTACATAATGGGGATGTGTATGACCAATAGAAATGACTGCGTGTCCGCCGTAAAGGTCTAAATATTCTTGTCCTTGATTGTCCCAAACATAGGATCCAAGACCTTTTTCAATAGTGATATTGTTAATGGGATAAACGTCAAATAGTTTCATGGTGTTGATTTTGTTTTTGAAAGATGTTGGTTGCGGCACATGGGCAAACTATCTAGTATTGCTAGAAATAGTTTGCCTTTAATCGCAATCCCAATCCTTCTTCCAACCCAAATAAAAGGTTCATATTTTGTACTGCTTGACCAGATGCTCCTTTGAGCAAATTATCAATGGCAGAATGAATGGCTATTCGGTTTCCTTGTTTTTCTATATGAATTAGACACTTTGCAGTATTGACTACTTGTTTTAAGTGGATCATGCTATCACTTATATGGGTCATTGCAGAAGTAGCATAGTAATCTTTGTACAATGCTGTAACAGCTTCTAATTCAAGCGAACACTTGACAACTGAGCTTATATAAATACCGCGTGTAAAGTCTCCACGCCAAGGAACAAAATGAATCAAATCTGATGTGTCTAATTGGTTGCCCGATGCTTGGTACAAAGATTCTCCTATTTCATGCAAGTGTTGGTGATCTAAGGTTTTGTAAGCCGAAATATTATTTGCCCGCCAACTAAAATGTGAAGTAGCACTTAGGCTTTGGCCCGCTCCAGTGGAACCCGTTATACCAGTAGTATGCACATCAGTTAATAATCCAGCTTTAGCCAATGGGAGTAGTCCCAATTGAATGGCAGTTGCAAAACAGCCAGGATTGGCAATATTTTGAGCTGTTTGTATACTATGATAATTCAATTCAGGAAGTCCATAAACAAATGCTCTATCTGCCATTGTTTTATTAGCCTGTAGACGGAAGTCCTGTGAAAGGTCAATGATTTTAATCCTAGCATCCACATGATTTTCAGTAAGGAATTTTTTAGCATCACCATGACCTACACATAGAAACAATACATCAATTTCTTGGTGCATGTTCTCTGCAAATACCAAGTTGGTATCGCCCAATAAGTCATCGTGTACTTTTGAAACCTTTTGGCCAGCATTGCTTTTGCTATGGATAAAGGCAATCTCTACCTGAGGGTGGTGCACCAACAAGCGGATCAGTTCTCCACCCGTATAGCCTGCGCCACCAATGATGCCAACCCTGATCTTTGTTGTATGGTTAATGGATGTCATGTTGTTAAGATTGATTCACCTTATGCCAGATAGAAGTCTGGTTGCCAAATATTTTACTAAAGCCCCTTACGTCTTCTCCAGTAAAGCCGGTATTCATTTCACCGTACTTACCAAATTTGCTATTCATCAAATCAAATGCAGATTCAATGCCAATGATATGAAAACGGTAAGGCAATAATTGAACAAACACATCACCTGTAACATTCTGTTGGCTATGGGTTAGGAATGCTTCAATATCACGCATTACGGGATCCAAAATTTGACCTTCATGCAACCAGTTGCCATAGAATTGTGCTAATTGGTCTTTCCAACCTAACTGCCATTTGGTTAATACGTGTTTTTCTAGAGCATGGTGTGCTTTTAAGATGACCATAGGGGCTGCAGCTTCAAAACCTACACGTCCTTTGATACCAATAATGGTATCACCCACATGGATATCTCTACCTAAGCCATAAGCTCCTGCAATGGTTTGTAAGTACTGAATGGCCTCAGTGGAATGTTCAAAAATCTGACCATCTATTGCTGTCAATTCCCCTTTTTCAAAATGTAATTTCACTTCCCTGCTTTCAGAAGCGGTTACTTGGGTAGGCCATGCTTCTTCAGGTAAAATGCCTTTTGAGTTGAGTGTTTCTTTACCACCAACACTTGTTCCCCAAAGACCTTTATTAATGGAGTACATAGACTTTTCAAAGTTCATGTTCACACCCTTTGATTTCAGGTAACTGATTTCTGCTTCACGGCTCAATTTCAAATCGCGAATAGGAGTGATGATTTCTGTACCAGGAATCATGATATGAAAAATCATATCAAACCTTACTTGGTCATTACCAGCTCCTGTGCTGCCATGTGCCACTGCATCTGCTTGTAATAACTTAGCGTGCTCAGCAATATGAAGGGCCTGACTCAAGCGCTCTGCACTCACACTCAATGGATAAGTATTATTCTTAAGTACATTACCGTAAATCAAAAACTTAATAATGCTATCGTAATAAGACTTTACTGCGTTGACGGTTGTATGGGTTTTTACACCAAGACTATAAGCATGTTGTTCAATATGGATTAGTTCGGCTTCCGTAAAACCACCTGTGTTTACAATAATGCTATGCACTTCATAACCCTTGTCTTCACTTAGGTATTTGACACAATAGGTAGTATCTAATCCACCTGAAAATCCTAGTACTACTTTTTTAGGAACACTCATGATTTGAAAATTAAAAAGTAAAAAGTCAAAATTCAAAAAGGAAGTAGATGCTTTAAAGCATACCTACAGTTCCTGTATTAAAAATTAAAAAACTGTTGTAGAAATGATTTGGGTTTTAAACCTGCACCTCCACCAATACCCGAATCTTTTTTACGAAACAGGCTTAAAAGCTTACTCTGCTTTACTTTCATAAAACGTTCATAAAGCTTGCTATTCTGTTTAAACTCTTGGGCAGTTTCTTCAGGTTGGTAATGATCAGCAGGATCATAGAGCATGGCAGTGCACATACAGTTCTTTCTGTCTTTGCTCATTAAGATATCATAATTGACACAGCTTTTGCAACCAGCCCAGAATTCTTCGTCGTCCGTAAGTTCACTATAGGTAACTGGTTCATAACCCAGGTCTGAGTTAATTTTCATAACAGCAAGTCCCGTAGTAAGACCAAAGATTTTAGATTCAGGATACATGATCCTAGACAATTCAAAAATCTTTCTTTTGATGGTTTTTGCTACACCACTTTTTCTATACTCGGGAGAAACAATTAAACCACTATTGGCCACAAACTTTCCGTGACCCCATGCTTCAATATAACAAAAGCCTACCCACTGACCTAGTCTGGTTACAGCTATTACGGCTTTTCCGTCTAGCATTTTTCCGGCAACATATTCAGGCGAGCGTTTGGCAATACCAGTACCTCTGGCCTTGGCCGAGGACTCCATCTCGTCTGTAATGCGCTGTGCAAAATGAGTATCAAGGTGAGTGGCTACCTTGACAATGATTTCCTTGGTTTCCAACTGCAATAAAATTATAAAAATGAACAGAATACACTTCTCGTGTAGATAATGTTATTGGGGATTTTCCACTGATAGGGGCAATTGCCAGTTGCTCGTCCTATCAGAAACCGCGTCGAGGTCGCGGTGTATTGATAGCAGTCAACGGCCTCACCTGTCTTGGTGTAAATGCTACCGATGAGTTATGATTTATCTGCTTCAATGAAGGACTATTTGTTTTGAGGGTGTAAAAGTAGGGCAAAATGATAGAATGATGACCAAAAATCTTGTGAAATCAACTATTGTTAACCTAACGGTTGTAAGTAAAAAAGGCCGCCCATGCCAATGGGACGGCCTTATATGGAACCCAAACAACAACTATTCTCCGCCTCCGTTGCCTCTGAAATTGAAATTGCGCATTTCTCCAGGGCCCCTTTCTCCACCACCACGGAACATTTGATTCTGTTGGTTACCCCTTTGCTGTTGGCCTGCTGCGCCAAACCTGCGAAGGTTGTATGTGAAGCTTAGCATGATATATCTTTTCAAAACCTTGGTTTCTACGTCTGAAATACTGTTGCCAGAAACCGTTCTACGAATACTGGTATTCTGATTCAACAGGTCAAATACATATAATTTGATTTCACCCTCTTTCTTCTTAAATATCTGTTTAGCAATACTGGCACTCCACAAAGGAATAGTGGTGTTATATCCTGCACTTTGACCACGGTTAATGATATAATCAAAGTCTGTTGAAACTACCCAACCACTCTTAGTATAATAAGTTGCGTCTGTAGTAAATGTTTGTGTAAAATAATCTGCGTTCTGTTGTGGTTGCAATGTATAACGTGCAAAATTGAAGCTAGAATTTGAAGAGAAATTCATGTCAAAATTATCCTTCAAATTGGTAGTCCATTTAACAGTACCGCCTACCAAGGTATTCTTGGTATAGTTGCTAACATTATTAATTAAACCTTGGCTTTGATTATAAGAAACATTACCCGTGAAACTCATATTACTCTTTGGTTTCTTAATAGGAAATCCATAGTTGAAATATCCAGACATACTATAAGTTCCACTTAAATTCACAGGTTGACTTATTTGTGCGCCACCAGGTAAAATGGTTACAGAATTTTGAATGTCATTGGCAATAGTAGTAGCATTTACGGTAGCAAAGAAGCTACGTTGTGTGAATACATCAAAAGAAGAGTATAACATGCGCACACTATGCGTAAACTGTTGTTTCAAATTAGGATTACCCAATTGAATATTCAATGGATTACTATTGTCTGCAATGGGTTGTAATTGTGTAGCACTAGGCTGTGCAGTTCTACCAGAGTAATTAACCCTAAGGTTCTTTGTCTTTGTAAACTCCCAACGCAAATTTGCAGTTGGGTACATATTTACATAGTGTTGATTTATGGCAGAATCCTTGGTTAAGTTATTACTTTTTAGATCGCCAAACTGAACGCCTGATCCCACACTCAAATTTAATTTTTGTGTTTGAATTCGGTAACTCAGCGTACCGCGATTAGAACTATAGGTATTTTGGAAAGTATTGCTCAAATTGGGCACTATAAGGTCATAATTTCCGGTAACCTTATTATATCCATAAGTGCTTTTGCCATTGGTATTATCACTATAGGAATAAGTGTAGTTAAATTCAAGCAACTGATTCTTAGCAATAGGTTCTGTATAAGCCAGCGTGGTGCTAAAGTTCTTACCATCGCTATTGCTATTATTGATCTGATTAATGGTATCCACCCTGTTTTGAGTATAGTACTGATTAATAGAACGGTTGGTGCCAGATCCATCATTGGTGCTTCCTCCAAGGTTAATGCCAATGGAATAAGTACGACCTTTTTTAGCAAAACGGTGACGGAAGGTTGCTTCTAAAGCACCATTGTATCCATCGTTGATACTTGTGGTTCTAGAAACAGAATTATTCAAATTCAATTTACCCTTTGTAGCTGCAGACGTGGTATTGTTTTCATTGTCAGTATGCTGAAAACTAATATTGGGTCTCAGGATCATGCTATTGCTAGAGTCAAACTGGGTCTCAATATTAAAGTTGACACGGTTGTTTTGATTATGTCTAATACTGCTAGTTACATTATTACTAAAGTTGGAAGAATCAGGATTGCCACTGACTAAGGTTTCCGTAAAGCTTTTTTGATCAGTATAGGTTTTTTGGTCATTGAAAAAATAACTACCATATGCCTGTGTTTTCTTACCCCATACATCACGATAGTTTAAACCAGCAGCCCAAGTATTGATAATGCCACTGCTTCCTGTAGTAGCTCCGGTAGTAAATCCTCCGCCACCACGGCCGCCGCCGCCAGTAAATCCACCGCCACCACCGCCAAAGATATTTTGGCCTGTGAAGTTTTGTTTGTTAACGTTATTTCCCTGTGCAGTAATGGTAATTTGCCTGTCACCATTATATCGGCTAAGGTTAATATTATTGTCATAGACACCCTCGTCTCCAGTACTACCACCACCAACGGTTGCTCTACCAAAGTATCCCTTACGTTTGTCTTTACGGGTAGTAATATTGATGGTTCTTACCCTATTACCATCGTCAAAACCTGTAAACGCACTTTGGTCACTCAATCCATCGTATACTTGAATTTTGTCAATGACATCGGGAGGAAGGTTCTTGGTGGCCAATTTGGGATCATCACCAAAAAAGCGTTTTCCATCTACCAAGATTCTTTGAACGGTTTCTCCTTGAGATTTAATCCCGCCATCCTTGTCCACTTCAATACCTGGTAATTTCTTTAACAAATCTTCTGCTACTGCATTGGGCTTGGTTTTAAAACTAGAGGCGTTGAATTCTACGGTATCTTTTTTGATTTGAATAGGAGATTGTGAAACCGTCACATTACCAAGGTCATTGGCCATTTGTTTGAGGTAAATATTACCCAAATTGATTTCTGTATTGGTTTTGCTGGGGCTGATTTTCTTGCTGTAGGGCTCATAACTCTGAAAACCTACTTGAAAAATCAAATCTTCAAAGGGTAGGTTTTTTAGTTCAAAACTACCATCGGCCTTTGCCAAACCAAAAACAATCAAAGTGCTGTCTTTGGCGTCAATGATGGTAACTGTGGCGTCTTTTAAAATCTGTTTGCCTACAGAATCTATTAATTTACCTTTTACAACAGCACTGGTTTGGGCATTGGCCCCCAGGGTTAATAAAAAGCCGAGAATTAGTAATGGTAATTTGCGCATGGGATATTTTTACAATACAAATCTAACCTGAGATTTCAGTTAATGAGACTAAACTCATTTAACGGCAAGCTAGCGGGATAGTTGGGATAGGGGCTCAAATAATCGGTGAACGGAAGAATGGGATAGGCGGGAAACTTATAAAGACCAAAATGCTTTAAATTTGTGTTTAATCAATTTTTAACCAAAAAAATTTCCATGCGTACCAACCTCGCGATTGCAACCATTTTGGCCCTGACCTTTACTGCTTGTGATTCTAGTCAACCTAAAGAAACTACTCCAGCTCCAGCTGCAACTGCTATTATGCCAGTAGATTCTACCAAATCTTATGATATTGCATTGGTTAACAATAAGAAAGATCCGGCCTGTGGCATGCCAGTTACAGCAGGTATAGCCGATACAGCGCATTATAAAGACAAAGTATTGGGTTTCTGTGGAACAGAGTGTAAAAACGAATTTAATAAGAATCCGGAAGCCATGATTGCTGCTGCTGAAATAAAATAACTAAAACACAAGTATATGAAAGCCCCAAAAATGATGTTACTAGCATTGCTTTGTTCTTTTGGACTAGCAGTTAGTGCCCAAGAAAAAACCACTTGGAAAGAACAAGAGCAGTTTCATGGTATCATGAGCAAAACTTTTCACCCTTCTGAAGAAGGTAATTTCAAGCCATTAAAAGAAAAGTCAGACAGTTTAGTCATTGTTGCTAAACAATGGAAGGCTGCCAAAATTCCTGCGGGATATAAACCCAAAGAAACGGCAGAGTCTATTGCAAAATTATTAAAGCAGTGTGAAACAGTGAATGCAGCAGTTAAGTCAAACAAGGATGAGAAAACCCTTGGTTCTTTAATGTTTGAAGCACACGAAACTTTCCACTATATAGTAGGTGAGTGCAAGACTCATGATTAGAATTTACTTTACAAATAAGAAAACCGTCTAGCATCACTAGGCGGTTTTTTATTACGATTCAGTTAGTTTTTGAAAAACGAAGTTGGTTAGTTAACTAAATAAGTATTCCACGTCTTCCTTAGTCAAGGTCTTCACAAATCCTTCATCATCTGTGATTAAGTCTTTGGCAAGGTTGCGTTTGCGTTCTTGTAATTTAAGAATCTTATCTTCTACGGTATCCGTACAAATCATTCTATAGGCAAAAATATTCTTAGTTTGTCCTATACGGTGTGTACGGTCAATGGCCTGTTGTTCTACAGCAGGGTTCCACCATGGATCAACTATATATACATAATCTGCAGCCGTTAGGTTAAGACCCACACCTCCTGCTTTCAGCGATATCAAAAATACCCTACAAGAATCTTCATTTTGAAAACGTTGAATGGCGGCTTCGCGTTCATTAATGGTGCTACTTCCGTCAAAGTATTCAAAATCAACTTCTAATTCACGCATTTTGTCTTTGATGAGAGACAACATGCCTAAGAATTGGGAGAAGATTAAGGCCTTGTGATTACTGATATTTTCAGTGATTTCTCTTCCTATTTCTTCTAGCTTAACAGACACATTGGGGAATCTTTCTGCCTCTTTCACAATGGCTGGACTATCACAGATTTGACGAAGCTTCATCAATCCTTGCAAGATGGTTAATTGTGATTTCTGAATGCCTTGGTTTTCTACTACGCCAAGAATCTTATCACGATAGTCATTTCTGTAGGCGTCATAAATTTTTCTTTGTTCATCACCCATTTCACAGAACAAGACCATTTCTTGTTTTTCTGGTAAGTCCTTGGCTACCTGTTCCTTGGTTCTTCTTAGAATAAAGGGGTAGAGTAGTTTTCTAAGATGGTCTTTCTGTTCCTTCTCTCCAAATTTGTCAATGGGCATGGAGAATTCGTGCTTAAAGAATTCTACACTTCCCAGCATGCCTGGGTTTAAGAAATTCATCTGAGCAAATATGTCAAATGTGTTATTCTGTAATGGCGTACCACTCAAGCATAACCTATTTTTAGCACGCAATAATCCTGCTGCCTTGGTTACTTTGCTTGAAGGGTTTTTGATGGCCTGACTTTCATCCAAAATCACATAATCAAAAGCCACGTCTACAAACTGTTTGATATCGCTTCTAAGTGTTCCGTAAGTGGTGATAATTACATCAATGCCGGCATCTGAGAGACTGCCCCTAGTTCTAGTACCACCATGGTGCATATAGAAAGTCAGGTTGGGTGTGAATTTTCGAATCTCATTTTGCCAGTTATACATCAAGGTAGTAGGGCATACTACTAATGCCTTTAATGTGCCATTTTCTGATTTTAAATGGTGCAGAAAACTTAGGGCTTGTATGGTTTTACCAAGACCCAT
>JBEAPC010000125.1:0-2953 GCA_041164585.1 Bacteroidota bacterium | reverse complement strand
TTTCACCAATTGGTAGAAGGCCGTGATTTGTTTATTGGCGGCGTACAAATTCCTTATCATAAAGGGGCATTGGGTCATAGTGATGCAGACGTGCTTTTGCACGCTATTTGTGATGCCTTATTAGGAGCGCTTTGCTTGGGCGATATTGGATTTCATTTTCCCGACACCTCTTCAGAATTCAAGAATATAGACAGTAAGATCCTGCTCAAACGCACAGCAGAGCTGATTGCAGCCGAAGGATACCATGTGATTAATATTGATGCAACTCTTTGTCTGGAAGCCCCCAAGATCAAACCTTATGTAGCGCAGATGCAAGCAACCATTGCGGGCATCCTTGGTTTAACTAACCGCGATGTTTCCATTAAAGCTACCACCACCGAGAAAATGGGTTTTGTGGGCAGAGGTGAAGGGCTGGTTGCTTATGCCAGTTGTTTGTTGGAGAAATAATAGTGAAGAAAATTCTGTAGAAGAAATTTATTGAAAGAAAACGCCTTAGTGGTTTGATTAAAAAGATCCATACCCGTCTGAAGCCGCACCAAGTCATGGTCAAGAATTTTGCCAATCTTGGGTTGATTCAGATCACCAACTCCCTGCTTAATATTTTGTTGTTCCCTTTTATTTTTAGAATAGTGGGCGTAGAAGAATTTGGTAAGGTTATGGTGGCCAATAGTTTTGCTTGGCTACTCACAGTGCTAGTTACTTGGGGCAGTGGACAATCAGGGGTCAATGATATTGCAACATCGCGTGAGCATCCTTTAGAAATGTCTAGAAAGTTTAAGGTAATCATGCAATCTAGGGCGCTGGTGTTTTTGTTTTTATTAGCTGGAATGCTTGTCTGGTATGGGTTACATGGGGTCAATGCCTATTATTTTTTGTTGGCTATGCCCATTGTGTTGGGAGAAATGATGAATCCCTTGTTTTACTTTGTTGCCAAAGAATCTACTAGTCAATACAACCTGTTCAATGCCATTTAAAAGTTGGTTACTCTGGGTTTAATTGTGCTATGTATCAAACATTCGGATCAAGGGGCATGGGTGAATTTTATCATTGGAATGACCAATGCGCTACTTTTTAGTTTTCTGGTAGCAAGGGAGTATTTTTCTAAAAGAATTATATGGTTAAATGTGTCATTTCAGCAATACCGTCATTTTTTTATAAGTAATAGTTTTTTGGTTGGGAATAATATGACGGTTTATCTACAACAGTCCATTTTCTTGTTTGCCATTTCCTCTACTGGGCAAGCTGCAGTATTGGGGGCTTATTCACTTTGTGATAAATTAATTTGGACTTTTAGAACCATTATGGTTGCTTTTTTTAATGCTGTTTTCCCCCAAGGAGCTGTTATGTATGAAGAAAGCCCTGCAAAATGGTATCAGTTCAAACATAAAATCAACCGCTTAATGGGTGGTTTATTTCTAGTTTGGGCTGGGGGGCAATATTTATTGGCAGACACCGTCATTTATTTAGTTGCAGGTAAATTCAATGATTTAGCAGCCCATTATCTGCAATGGATGAGCTTGGTCCCCTTGCTGATAGCACTTAATTTATTGAATGTGTTAGAGCTGTTTTTAGAACGGAAAAATAAAGTGATTTTTCAACTGGGAATTGGAATCATGAGTTTTGCAGCCATTATGGCTTACTTATTGTTAAGGTTTGATCATCAATGGTATGGCGTTTTTCCCTTCTTTGTAGAAGCAGTAAGCTTGTTTTTATACCTGCAATATTTACATAGAGGAAAAGCAGCCAAATCCACGGTGTAATAAGAGTAGCCTAAATACTGGGCAATAGGAATGGATTTGTAAAATAATTTTATACAATTGTGGAATTTGATTCCATAATTGTATAAATTTGAAAATGATTCAGAGATTCGCTGAAAATGAAATATTGGCTTTAGCAAAGCAATTTAAAGCTATTGCTATTGTGGGACCAAGGCAATCGGGTAAAACCACTTTGGTTAAAAAGCTTTTCAAAGAGAAACCCTATGTAAATCTTGAAAACCCGGATACAAGAAATTTTGCATTGAATGACCCAAGAGGATTTTTATCAAAATATCCTGATGGTGCAGTATTGGATGAGGCTCAAAGAGCGCCAGAATTATTCTCTTATCTACAACAGGTTTTAGATGAGTCTGAGAGCTATGGATTATTTATTATCACGGGTTCTAATAACTTTCTATTACAAGAAAACATTTCTCAAAGTCTTGCAGGCAGGGTAGGATACCTAAATTTACTTCCATTAACATTGTCGGAAATTAATGAACCCAAAGTATCAATTGAAGAAAAAATATTCAAAGGCTGCTATCCATCATTATACAGCCAATCAACAAATATTGACCCAACAAAATGGTATGCCAATTACATTAGAACTTATATAGAAAGGGATGTTAGACTCATTAAAAATATTACCAATTTAATTTTGTTTGAAAGGTTTGTAAGATTGTGTGCGGGAAGAATTGGGCAATTATTGAATATGCATAGTCTTGCAAATGAATTAGGGGTAGACACTAAAACAATCAGCTCATGGATTAGTGTATTAGAAACTAGTTTTGTTTTATTCAGGTTGCAGCCCTACCATAAAAATTTTAATAAGCGCGTTGTGAAAATGCCAAAAATATATTTTTATGATACAGGATTGGCATCGGCATTATTAGGTGTTCAAAATAGTCAACAATTAGACTTGCATCCTTTTAAGGGGTCATTGTTTGAAAATATGGTCATTGTTGAATTATTGAAAAGCAGGTTTAACCAAGGAAAATCAAATAATCTATTTTTCTGGAGAGACAATAATGGAAACGAAGTAGATGTGATTATAGAGAATGGTATAAATTTATTCCCAATTGAAATTAAATCTGGTCAAACCATACAAGACGATTATTTTAAAGGGATTCATTATTGGAACAAAATTTTACAGCAATCAAATGGGTATCTCATTTATGGGGGAAAGGAATTTCAAA
>JBEAPC010000124.1:0-7834 GCA_041164585.1 Bacteroidota bacterium | reverse complement strand
ACCAATTCTTGTGCCAGTGCGGCACGTGCGATGTTGTCGGCACAGGTTGCTCCTACGGCACCAGCACCTACTACTGTAACTTTCATATGCGTTAACTATTTAAAAATGATTAATTCTACGCGTAAAGTTACAGAATAGCTTGGCTTCTGCCTTATATAATTGTGTTATTTCTATTTAAGTAAGGGCAATAATTGGGGCATTTCTGCTCCACCGTCAAAGGCTTTTACAAACAGGCCTTTTTTGTCATAAACGGCCACAAATGGCGTAAACTTAACCCTGTAAAAAGCGGGTACCATATACTTGGGATCCCTTCCTGCATACATGTTTGGGTATTTATACAAATCCAAAACATAGAAGAACTCCTTAATCAATTCCATCTCTTTATAACTGATCCAGACAAAGTTCACGTTTTTCAATTTGTCTATATTCTTGACAATTTCTCTTGCCTCGTGTTTACAATGTGCGCAATCCGGGCTAAAATAAATAATCACTGTTGGAACATTCTTGGGTAGTTGATCCCTAGTAAGCCAGCTATCGTCAAATTTCTGGATTCTAAAAGCCGGCATATGGTTGTCCTTCTTATAAGGAGGCAGGGTATCTGGTTGAACCTGAGCTTCTAGGCTCACAAAAGCAATTACAAAAAACAAAAAAAAGGTCAGTTTCTTGAACATGGTACAAGTATTAAATATTGCTATTGTTTTTGTTGGCTTCTAGCATACGCATTTGTTTGGCGTCTTGCAAGAATTCAGAGGCAAAAATAAAGTCATTGAGCAATTTGTCCTTGCTAAAAATGATGTCTTTATTAGAACCCTCCCATTGCTTTTGACCATTGTATAAATACACAATATGGTCTCCAATTTCCATTACAGAGTTCATGTCATGGGTAATGACAATTGTGGTAATCTGAAATTCGTCTGTAATTTCTTTGATCAGTTTGTCTATGACCATGGAGGTTTGAGGATCCAGACCAGAATTGGGCTCGTCGCAGAATAAGTATTTGGGATTCAGTACAATGGCCCTGGCAATACCTACACGCTTTTTCATACCACCACTGATTTCAGAAGGGTAGCGTTTGTGTGCGTCTTTGAGGTTAACCCTATCCAAAACTTCATTAACGCGTTTTCTTTTTTCGGATACCGTCCACCTGGTAAACATGTCAAGTGGAAACAATACATTTTGTTCTACGGTCATAGAATCAAACAAGGCCGTGCCTTGAAAAAGCATCCCAATTTGTTGTCTCAATTGTTTGCGGGTATCGTTGTCCATGGCAAACATATCGTCTCCATTATACAGTATCTGGCCCTTGTCTGGTTTAAACAGACCCACCATACACTTGGTCAGCACGGTCTTGCCACTACCACTAGTGCCAATGATCAGGTTGCACTTACCGGGCTCCATAATGGCGCTAACATCACTCAGGATGACCCTTTCACCAAATTGTTTGACTATGTTGCGGATTTCAATCATCTAGCTGCAAACTACAATTTTGTTCTATAAGACAGGAATCTGGTTTCTTAATAAATCTGCAAATTCGTCTCTTTTGCGAATCAGGTGGGCTTCTTCGCCAAGAACCATCACTTCTGCAGGTTTGTACCTGGCATTGTAATTACTAGACATTTCAAATCCATAAGCCCCTGCATTATAAATAGCCAGCACATCGCCCTCGCGCACTTCATGCAATTTTCTATTTGTGCCAAATGTGTCAGTTTCACAGATATTCCCGGTTACAGTATATGCATGCAAAGCCCCTGATGGGTTGCTAATATTTTCTATACGGTGATAGGCATCATACATCATGGGTCTAATCAGGTGATTGAGTCCCGTATCTATTCCTGCAAAAACGGTATTGCCAGATTGTTTGAGCACATTCACGGTGGATAATAGGTAGCCGCATTCACTGACCATGTATTTGCCTGGTTCAAACCAACACTGGAATTTTTTACCGTATTGGGCTTCTAAATTCTTCTGAAAGCGAGCTATCTCAGTACCTAGTTCATCAATATGGGTTATATGGTCACTGTCTTTATAAGCCACTTTAAATCCACCTCCCATGTCTAAGAATGCTAGTTCCGGAAAATGTGGCACTAGGGCAGAAAATACATCGGCCACCTGCATAAACACGGATACTTCTTTGATCTCAGAACCGGTGTGAATATGTAGGCCTCTAATGTATAGGTTGTATTTTTTTACCAGGTCTAGAATTTGATCTAGTTGGTCAATGGGGATTCCAAATTTGCTATTGTCATGACCTGTTGAGATTTTCAAATTACCACCCGCCATAATATTGGGGCGCAAACGAATACCTACCGGATAGTCATGGCCATAAGCAGCACCAAATTTCTCCAGATTAGACAGGCTGTCTATGTTTACATTAATACCCAATGAGACTGCTTCTTGGATCTCAGAAAAATGAATCCCATTGCTCGTATACAGTACGCGTTCTGGGGCCACACCTACGTGTAGGGCTAGTTTGGCTTCATTGATAGAACTACAATCAATATCGCATCCTGTAGCTGCTACATGCTTGAGTATATTAATATTGGTCAGGGATTTACAGGCATAAAAGAATCGGGTATCCGAATCCTGAAAAGCCGTTTTTAATTGCCTGTATTGTTGGCTAATTTTGTCTGCGTCATAGACATATACGGGCGTACCATGGGTATTGGCAATGGCTGCCAATGTTTCAAAAGACAATGCTTGCATTTGCCAAAGATAATTTAATGGAAATAAACGGAGCGATTATTCAGGCTGATCCTTTTGTTCTTCATCAGAAGCAGCACCTTCATCTGTTGGATCTTGCTTATCAGGAGTCTCATCAGAAATATCTTCAGAAGACTCTTCAGTAGCAGGTGTTTCTTCAGATTCAGTCTCCGTAGAAGTATTTGATTCAGCAATTTCTTCTGTACTAGTTTCTTCTGGAGCCAACACCAATTCACCGTCTTCATTCACCGCTACCACTTCAGAAATATCGCCTTCTTCTCCTGGTAGGGTACCTGCCAAAGATGGGGTTCCAATATTTTCTGCTACTGGTAAATCAGTAAAGTCTTCAGGTCTGGTTCCTTCTACCATTTGCTCGGCCAATACCTCTCTGATCTTTGGAAGGTCAGAAGCAGAATTAATGCCAAAATAATCCATGAAGTTCTTAGAAGTGGCGTATACCAAGGGTTTGCCTGGTGCGTTTTCGTTACGGCCGCTGATTAAAATCAGTTCCTTTTCAAGTAATTTCTGAATGCTATAATCGCTATTTACACCACGGATGGCTTCAATTTCTCCCTTGGTAATGGGTTGTTTGTAAGCAATAATAGCCAGTGTTTCTAATGCCGCATTGGAGAGTCTTTTTAAGAACTTGTCTCCGTTTAATTGGGCAATGGTTTTATGGTAATCCTTCTTGGTCAGGAACTGCCAGCCTCCGCCGCTTTCCTTTACCTCAAAGGGGTAAAATTCAGAATCGTATTTTTCTTTAATGCCTTGTAGCGCACTGTCTACCTGGTCAGGCATGATCCTTTCTTCCAAGAATCCAAAACTATTGTTGATCAGTTCTACAATGTCCAAAGAAGTCAGTGGTTTGTCACTGGCAAAAATCAGTACTTCAATATGCGGTATAATGGTGCTAATTTCCAAGGCTTGCGTTTCTGTATCGTTAGTAATGGGTTTGAAAAGATAGGAATATTATCCTTGCAAAGCAGCTGCACCACTTACAATCTCAGTTAACTCTGTAGTAATAGCTGCCTGACGTGCACGGTTATAGCTAATCTTCAGAGACTTGAGAAGTTCGTTGGCGTTTTCACTGGCTTTGTCCATAGCCGTCATACGTGCTCCGTGTTCGCTGGCATTCCCATCCAAAACGGCTTTGTACAATTGGGTGTTCAGGATCTTTGGCATCAATTCTTCAATCAGGGTTTCAACCGCTGGTTCAAAAATGAAATCGGTATTTTTTGCGCCTACTTTCTTGGCCACTTTTGGAATGGGTAAGAACGGCTCTGCAACATAAGCCTGTGTTGCAGCATTTTTAAATTCACTGTAGATAATTTCTATGGCGTCAAATTCCTTGTTTTCAAAAGCCTTCATAGCAGCTTGTGCAGCGGCTTGAACGGTTTCAAATTTTAGGTTTAAGAAAATGTCTTTATAGGTTTCATTGGTTTTAAAACCAGACTTGGTCAAGGCTTCGTATCCTTTTTTACCAATATTCCAGATAGCTACATTGCCTTTATTGAATTGGGCTTGGTATTTTTCTGCAATAGTAGCTTTTGCTAATTTGATGATATTGGCATTATACCCTCCGCAAAGTCCGCGGTCACTGGTTACAACAATCAATAATACTTTTTCAATAGTACGTTCTTCAGCCAATTTTAGGGTTACACCACCTTCAATGCTGCTCACAATATTGCTCAACATATCTTGCAATTTCTTGGCATAAGGGCGCATTTGGGTAATGCTATCCTGAGCTCTGCGCAACTTGGCGGCACTCACCATTTTCATGGCTTTGGTAATTTGCTGGGTGCTTTGAACACTCTTGATCCTATTACGTACTTCTTTTAATTGACCTGCCATATCTTGATTTTCTAAAAATTCTAGGTTTGGGAACCGGATTACGGGTCCTGTTTCGGGATGCAAAAGTAGCAGAAACGGCCTGAAATTCCATCCTTTCGGCCAAAAAACAGGGAATGTGGAAAATTTTGGGCGGTTTTGGCCCTGCCATCGCCCTTTAGGGCTAAAAATTGGCAGGTTTTACAGAGGAACTACCAAGCCTACACCATTTTGTGTAGTAGTGAGTTGTAGGTTTCCCAGGTATTGGTTCAGCAATTTGCCATTCTGTTGGTGCTGCGCATATTGAATTAGGTCAAAAACCAATAAAAAGGCTCCCTGCAAGATCAAACTACTGCCATAACCCTTGGTTTGGTCATTATTCAGGTTATTCCCCCTTTCTTGCAAATAAACCCCGGTTGTCATATAAGCTATGTCTAATCCGGAATTTAGGAGTAACAAGGAGCTGATTTTTTGTTGGGCTTTTACGTTATCTGCAATGGTATAATGGAGTTTTTTGGTTTGGTTAAGTCTAAACAATCCATATCCAGCAATGGCCAAATTTACGGTATTGAAATAGGCATTCATGCGGTGAAAATGCTGTTTAGAACCGGTTAGGTTTCCAGCTGAAATGCTTCCCTGTACTATATTTGCCGCCGACCAAGCCAACAAAACAGAAAGATTGGTCTGGTTCAGTTGATTCCTTCTATTGGCCACGGAATCCATCACATTAAAATTGAAACTAGGTGCTAACTGATAAGTTAGGGTATCAACCTTTTTGTCCTGTGCTTGGGCACCAATGCCTATAAGGCAAGCGCCCATGATAATCAATAGATGCTTCATTGGCCTAAAATTAGCCAATCAGCTCAGACTTTGTTAGCGAAGCCCCAAATTTTACAAAACATTAGTGAAAGGGGCGGCAAGGCCTGAAAATCTTTACCTTTGTCCTCCTTTTGTAAAAAACTGCTGCCATTTTGTCTAAATGTGCTGGGTAGCATCCTTTTTGACTAGGAAAAACAACCATTAAAGAACTGATTTACACAATAGAACCATATGTTGAAATTCATATCCAAATTATTCGGTGGTAGCAAGAGCGAGAAAGATGTGCAGCAGATCATGCCCATAGTTCAAAAAGTAAATACTTTTTTCCAAGAATACCAATCCCTGTCTAATGACGCTTTACGCGCCAAAACACAGGAATTCAAACAGCGCATTAAAACCCACTTGACCGATATTGACGCAGTCATTGGCAATAAACAAGCAGAAGCTGAGGCATTGCCAGTAACCGATATTCATGGTAGGGATACTATTTACCAAGAGGTTGACAAATTGCGTAAAGACCGCAACAAAAAAATTGAAGAGGCTTTGGCGCTGATTCAAGCGGAAGCATTTGCTGTAGTAAAAGAAACGGCTAGAAGGTTTAAAGAAAATACAGAAATCATTAGCTCGGCTACTGAACTAGACAGAAACCTGAGCGTGAAAAAAGACTACGTTATTATTAAAGGTGAAGAGTCGGTTTTCAAAAACACTTGGACAGCTGGTGGTGGTCAGGTTACTTGGAATATGCAGCATTATGATGTGCAGTTAATTGGTGGTAGCGTATTGCATTCTGGTAAGATTGCTGAAATGGCAACGGGTGAGGGTAAGACCTTGGTGTCTACACTGCCTGCTTATTTGAATGCATTGGCTGGAGAAGGTGTGCATATTGTAACCGTGAATGATTATTTGGCCAGAAGGGATAGTGAGTGGAACGGAACCATTTTTGAATGGTTGGGAATTACGGTGGATTGTATTGACAAACACGAACCCAATAGTGAAGCAAGAAGAAACGCTTACTTGGCCGATATTACTTATGGTACCAATAACGAATTTGGTTTTGACTACTTGCGTGATAATATGGTGCATACACCTGAAGAAATGGTGCAACGCAAACACCATTATGCCATGGTGGATGAGGTGGATTCAGTATTGATTGATGATGCCCGTACGCCCTTGATTATTTCTGGTCCTATTGGTCACAATACTGGTGAACAACAATTCTTTGACTTGAAGCCAAGGATTGAAAAATTGGTGGATGCACAGAAAAGAGCTACCAACCATTTCTTAAACGAAGCCAAGAAGAAAATTACAGAAGGAAACGATGATCCTAAAGATGGTGGTCTGGCCCTATTCCGCGCCCACCGTGGTTTGCCAAAGAATAATGCCTTGATTAAATTCTTGAGTGAGCCAGGTATTCGAGTGAAATTACAGAAAGCAGAAAACTTTTATTTGGCTGATCAAAGCCGCGAAATGCCTACGGCCGATGCGGAACTGTTTTTCTATATTGACGAAAAAAATAACTCAGTTGAATTAACCGATAAGGGTATTCAATTAATTACCGGTTCTGGTGAAGATCCTACTTTCTTTATTTTACCAGATATTAGCGTGTCTCTTGCATCAGTTGATAAACAAACTGAATTGAGTGATGAAGATAAACTCCGCGCCAAAGAAGCCATTATCAATGACTATTCTGTAAAGGCCGATAGGATTCATACCGTACAACAATTGCTCAAAGCCTATACATTATTTGATAAGGATGTAGAGTATGTGGTAATGGATGGTTCGGTTAAAATTGTGGACGAACAAACTGGTCGTATCCTGGATGGTAGACGTTATTCTGATGGTTTGCACCAAGCCATTGAAGCAAAAGAAAATGTGAAGATTGAAGCTGCTACTCAAACCTATGCAACCGTAACCTTGCAGAACTATTTTAGAATGTATCATAAGTTGGCCGGTATGACTGGTACAGCGGAAACAGAAGCTGCAGAGCTTTGGGATATCTATAAATTAGACGTGGTTACCGTACCTACCAATGTGGTTGCTATTCGTAAAGACGATCAGGATTTGGTATTCAAAACCAAGCGTGAAAAATTTGGTGCGGTCATAGATGAGATTGTAAAATTAACCGATGCAGGACGCCCAGTACTAGTAGGTACTACTTCTGTTGAAGTGAGTGAATTGCTGAGCAGAATGCTGCGTCAAAAACAAATTGCACACAATGTATTAAACGCCAAACAGCACGCAAGAGAAGCTCAAGTAGTTGCTGAAGCAGGTTTGGCTAAAGCCGTTACCATTGCCACCAACATGGCGGGTAGGGGTACCGATATTAAACTTGGACCTGGCGTTAAAGAAGCAGGTGGTTTGGCCATCTTGGGTACTGAACGCCACGAATCAAGACGCGTAGACAGACAGTTACGTGGACGTGCTGGACGTCAGGGTGATCCTGGATCTACTTTGTTCTTTGTGTCTTTGGAAGATGATTTGATGCGCA
>JBEAPC010000123.1:0-2801 GCA_041164585.1 Bacteroidota bacterium | reverse complement strand
TGCCGATTTACTCTTGCCTTATAGTGGCACTGCACCCTTGGGTAAAAAAATCTTTGTGCGGCCAGGGAATTTTAAGATTACCAGTGTGGATCATGGTGTGGCCGCACATGTACGCAATATTCAATTCATGGTAGGATTCTACGAATTAGAATTGGTAGTAGAAGAAACCATTATTTATATTCATACATTGAATAAGCAGGTGCAAAAAAATGAAACCATTTTTATTGCACTAGACACCAAGACCATTCAGTTTTTAGGATAATCAGGGTTTGTTAATGCTAAACGCCAAATAAGTATCGCTGGTTTTGGATTTGAGTTTACCTCCACCGCAAGCAATGACAATATATTGCTTACCATTTTTTTCATAGACAGCAGGTGTAGCAAAACCAGGAGCAGGTAAATCCAATTCCAATAAAAGTTTCCCCGTTCTTTTATTGTACGCACGGAACTTACTGTCTTTGGTAGCAGCAATAAATAATAGGCCACCAGCAGTAACCACGGCACCACCATAATTTTCTGTGCCACTATGAATACCCTTGGCTTTTAATTCAGGAACATCGCCCAGCGTATCTTTCCATATCTGTTTACCCGTATTTAAATCAATAGCAGTAAGTGTTCCCCATGGTGGCATCACAGCAGGATACCCTTCTTTGGTTAAGAATTTATTGTACCCTGTAGAGGTATAAGGCAGTTCTAACCAAGGATCAACCGGACGTGTAGGTGCTTCAAAAGCCTTTCCCTGCTTGTCTTTCAGGTCAAGGATAAAACTGGCTATCGCGATTTTTTCTGTGGGAGCTAGATGACTCATGGCAGGCATCATTTGTTTTCCCGCAGTCACCAATGCTACAAATTGTTCCTCGTTGTATTTCTTTTTGGCGTCTAATAAACTGGGATAATTACCCGCACCTTTTCTTTCCGGACCATGACAGGGCATACAGGTAGTTTGGTACAAACGCTTACCCGCATCCAAATTGGTTTCTTTGACAGCAGTAGTTGGTTTTCTGTCAACCATGGTTAGGATCCAAGGCATTTCACTTGCGTTTACATACATGATTCCCGTACTTGGATCAACCGCAGGACCACCCCATTCTGCACCACCATCAAAACCCGGAAAAATCACAGTGCCTTCTTTGGAAGGAGGATGGTACAAATGACCCGTTTTAAAACCAGCCAGTCTTTGTTGAATGTCTTTAAAAGAACTATCGGGCACCAGCCTGTTTAAATCTTTTTCCAATAATACCTGTCTGGCAAATGGGTGAAACACGCTAGGAATGGGTTGCGTGGGCGATGGCTTTTCACCCAATAACGCTGTTTCAATTGGCACAGCCGTTTCAACAATGGGATAAACCGGCTTGCCCGTATTTCTATCCAATAAAAAAATAAAACCGCTCTTGGTCACTTGAACAACCGCTTCAATGAGTTTGCCCTCTTTATGAATATTCACCACCACAGGTTCGGTGGGTAAGTCTCTATCCCAGATATCGTGGTGAACGGTTTGAAAATGCCAGATCCGTTTGCCCGTGGCAGCATCTAAGGCCAACACGGAATTGGCAAACAAATTATCACCCGTTCTTTTGCCACCATAAAAATCATAACTGGCAGAACCAATGGGGGCAAACAAAATGCCTTTCTCTTCATCCAAACTAAAACCAGACCAAGCATTGGCCCCACCAATATGTTGGTAAGCTTCTTTGTTATCCCAAGATTCAAAACCTGCTTCACCCGGATGCGGAATAGTATGAAAGATCCAACGGAGTTTTCCCGTATGCACGTCATAAGCGCGTATATGACCTGGAGCAGCAGCGGCGTCTTCGGCAACGCGGCTACCAATGATGATCATGTCTTTATAGACCATTCCAGGTGTGGTAGCCGCAACATAATATTGACTCAAGTCTCGGCCAAGATCATTGTGCAAATCAATCCAACCATTGGTACCAAAACTCTTGATGGGTTTGCCTGTGAGTGCATCAATACAGTGCAGGTATCCACCAGCGGAATAGAAAATGCGTTGGTCTTTTTCATCGCCCTTAAAATAACTAAGACCCCTGCAAACATTCATAGAGAAATAGCCACGTCCCTTTACTTCAAGTGTGTTCGTATCAACCGGATTAAAATTCCAAAGCTCTTTTCCAGTACCCGCATCTAGTGCAAAGAGTTTTAGTTTGGGCGATACTCCATACAAAACACCATCAACAATCAATGGGTTGGTTTGAATCTGTGTTTTCTCATCGGAGTCGCCACTATGATATTCCCAAGCTACGCTGAGCGATGCCACATTATTGGTATCAATCAATGCCAAAGAAGAATAGTGGTTATTGAAAGCATTGCCCCCATAACGGGTCCATTCATAAGGTTTCTTGGGGCCACAGGCAAGTAGCAATACAAGAGGGCTTGCATACAATAAGCAAGTTTTTAATATGGGCAATAATCGCATGGCAAAGAATTGTAGCTTGAAGATAACGGTTGATGTTATAAATTTGAAAGATTCATTTCCTGAATTTCAACCAAATTATATCACATGCGATTGCTCTATTTTCTGCTGTTTGTTTCTTTAGGCTTACAAGTAATGGGTCAAACCAATCCCATTATTCCCAAACCAGTTAGTTTTCAAAGTTTAGCAACAGCTGGCGTAAAAATAGGAGCCAATTCCAAAATTGTTGGACCAGCTAAGTATCAGGCTCAGTTACAGTATTTGCAAGAAAGTTTGAGAAAACAAACAGGATTGAATTTAGGCATCAGCCAAAAAGCTCCAAAAACTGCCAGTTATCTGATCATTCAAGAAGACGCTACCAAAATAGACA
>JBEAPC010000122.1:0-3457 GCA_041164585.1 Bacteroidota bacterium | reverse complement strand
AATATTCCAGTGGTAGAAATGGATGGCTATGAAGCCGATGACGTGATTGGTACCCTTGCCTGGGCTGCCGCCGATGCTGGTTATGAAGTCTATATGGTTACCCCAGATAAAGACTATGGTCAGTTATTGATTCATCCCAATGTCTTTATCTATAAGCCACCGTTTATGGGCAATCCCCATGAAATTCTTACCGCTGCTAAAATCTGCGCAAGATGGGATATTCAACGCGTAGAACAAGTGGTAGATATGTTAGGGATGATGGGTGATGCAGTTGATAATATTCCTGGCATACCGGGAGTGGGAGAAAAAACTGCTGCCAAATTATTAAAGGAATATGATACACTTGAAAACGTATTGGCTAACGCCGATAGTTTAAAAGGAGCATTGGGTGAGAAAGTGCGTAACGGTAGAGAGATGGCCATCTTGAGTAAAAAACTGGCTACTATTATAACCAATGTACCGGTAAAGTTTCATGAAGAGAATTTTAGACTAAAGGAATGGAATAACGAAGAGTTGGTTCAAGTGTTTACCGAATTAGAATTTAAAACATTGGGTAAACGCATTTTAGGTGATAGCTTTAATGCCTTTCAATCCGTACCTCAAGCGGGTCAAATGGATTTGTTTGGTAACCCTGTTGCAACAACTGAGAAAAAAGAAAAGCCAAGTGAATTTAGAGAAGCCCTGCAAGAAGACGCAGGCAACACAGGCATGCAGGCCGATAAAAATATCAACAACACTGCGCATGATTATCAATTGATTCAAGGCAAAGATGCTATTGAAGCATTGATTAGAAGATTGATGCCTGAACGTGAAATATGTTTTGATACTGAGACTACTAATATTGATGCCAACGAAGCAGAATTAGTGGGAATGAGTTTTAGCATTAAAGCTGGTGAAGGTTATTATGTTCCTTGTTCTAGTAATAGAGACGAGGTATTAGAAATGCTTCAAAAGTTTCATCCACTATTTAATAGAACCGATGTTACCTGGATTGGACAAAACCTAAAATATGATTTGCTCTTATTAAAATGGTATGGCGTAGAACCAAAGGGTAAACTATTTGATACCATGTTGGCGCATTACCTCATTGAGCCAGAAGGCAGGCGCAGTATGGATTTGCTGAGTGCACAATACTTAGGATATGAACCCGTACATATTGATGAGCTAATTGGTAAGAAGGGAAAGAACCAAGGGAATATGCGTGATGTGGATCCAGAGAAAGTAAAAGAATACGCAGCAGAAGACGCAGACATTACCCTGCAATTAAAGCAGGTTTTTGTTCCAATGTTGGAAGTTAAAAAAGTACAACGCGTTTTTGAAGAAGTAGAAAATCCATTGGTGCGCGTGTTAACAGATATGGAATTTGAAGGCGTAAAAATTGATGTGGATTTTCTACAGGCCTATAGTAAAAAATTAGAAAAAGACGCAAAGGTTTTTGAAGAATCTGTTTATGCTCAAGCAGGTGTTCGTTTTAATTTAGCATCGCCAAAGCAATTGGGAGAAGTCTTGTTTGATAAATTAAAGATTGATCCCAAGGCCAAGAAAACTAAGACTGGTCAATACGCAACTGGTGAAGACGTGTTACAAAAACTCTCTAATAATAATCCCATTGTGGCAGATATTTTGGGCTTTAGAGAATTGACCAAATTGAAAAGCACCTATGTAGATGCTTTACCAGAAATCATCAATAGCAAAACAGGTAGGGTACATACATCCTATGCGCAAGCGGTTGCAGTAACGGGAAGACTGAGTAGCAATAATCCCAACCTGCAAAATATTCCTGTACGTAGTGATAGGGGTAAAGAAATTAGAAAAGCGTTTATTCCTAGAGATAGCAACCATATTTTAGTGAGCGCGGATTATTCTCAAATTGAATTGAGAATAGTTGCCGCCATGAGTGGTGACCCCAATATGTGTGAGGCTTTTAAACAAGGCAAAGACATTCATACTGCTACTGCCGCAAAAGTCTATGGTATTGAAGAAGCAGATGTAACCAAAGAGCAACGCTATAAAGCCAAGAGTGTGAACTTTGGCATTATTTATGGTCAGGGTGCATTTGGTTTGGCGGAGAACCTAGGCATTCCTAGAGCAGAAGCCAAAGAAATTATTGACAACTATAAAAAAGAGTTTTCTGGTATTACAGCCTATATGGATAATACCATTCATTTTGCACAAGAGCATGGCTATGTTGAAACCCTGATGGGTAGAAAGCGTTGGCTAAAAGATATTGGTTCTGCTAATTTTACCGTGCGCGGTTTTGCAGAAAGAAACGCCGTTAACTCTCCTATTCAAGGTACTGCAGCTGATATGATTAAGTTGGCCATGATTCGGATTCACAAAGCCATTAAGGATGCTGGTCTAAAATCTAAGATGATCTTACAGGTACACGATGAATTGATCTTTGATGCTTTGCCTGAAGAGATGGACAAACTAAAACCCATTATCCTTGACAATATGCGCGCTGCACTTCCTTTACCAAATGGTGTTCCGGTGGAAGCTGAAATGGGTATTGGAGAAAACTGGTTATTGGCGCACTAGATAAACCCTTAAACAAAATTAAACATGAATCAAAACGAAGCAACCATTCATAAATTCTATACCGCTTTTCAAAACAAAGACTGGGCTACCATGCAGTCTTGTTATGCAGATGATGCGGTGTTCAATGATCCAGCCTTTGGTTTAATTGACGCCGAACACGCTAGAGCCATGTGGGAAATGCTTTGCAAAAGAGCCAAGGACTTTTCTTTAACTTATGGGAATATTCAATTACTAGATGAGGAGTATGCCACTTGTGATTGGAATGCACAATACCTATTTAGTAAAACAGGTAGAAAGGTGAACAATAAGATAAAAGCACATATGCGTTTAAAAGACGGTTTGATTATTGAACACACAGACGCATTTGACTTTTATAAATGGACCAGAATGGCCATGGGACTTCCGGGTTTCTTATTTGGATGGAGTAATTTTATGCAGGGTAAGATTCAAAAAGGAGCAAGAAAAGGGTTGGTTGATTTCATGGAAAAAAACAAATAAACATGCAGATTAATTGGGACTTCTATTGGAATATTGTGACCAAGATTGGCAGTAGGTATTACATGATTGCGGGTTTGGTTTTTTTTGTATTTTATGTTTTGCTCAAACAATCTTGGGCTTATAAAAAATTGCAAACAAAAGACGCTAAGACCAAAGATTTTATTAGAGAGATCCTTTATTCTAGTACTACCATTTTAATATTTGGTCTCTTTATTTATATCCTGCATCATCCAGCTGTAGCGCCTTATACCACAAGGTATTTAGAGGTTAGTGAAAGAGGGTGGTTCTATTATTTTGCCGTATTTCCTGTTTTGTTCTTTATGCACGATACCTATTTTTATTTTACGCATCGTGCCATGCACCATCCGGCTTTGTTTAAATGGTTTCATTTGGTGCATCATCAATCTACCAATCCATCGCC
>JBEAPC010000121.1:0-6748 GCA_041164585.1 Bacteroidota bacterium | reverse complement strand
TATCAAAAACATCCCACCAATATTGGGAACAACGTATCCATTGGTCATAATGCCATGGTGCATGGTTGTACCATTCATGACAATGTACTCATTGGTATGGGAGCCATTGTGATGGATGCCTGCGTAGTACATAGCAATGCCATTATTGCTGCAGGAGCTGTGGTCTTGGAGAATACCATTGTAGAAGCGGGTTGTATTTATGCAGGTGTTCCTGCAAAAAAAGTAAAAGAAGTTTCGGAAGCATTAATTAGTGGAGAGATCAACCGCATCTCTAATAACTATGTTACTTATTCTTCCTGGTTTGCAGATCATAATGACGCACCAAAACCATAGCCATCAAACAACAAAAAAACATATTAGCATTTCTGTTTGCTTGCGCGATGCTCATCACGTTGAACTCCTGTAGATTATTTAAATCAAGGAGTAATGACGCCTATGACAATACCCAAAAATCAATAAGAGGCAAAGAAGTAGGTGCAGAAAAATTATTGCAGGCCGATGAAAAGACCTTGAAGAAAATGCCCAAATACAAATTGCAAAAACAATTGAAATACGATCAGTAATTGATCTCTTCCATCTTTTCTAAAATGGTGCAGTAACTCACGTATCTTTCTATAGAAACTTGGCCAGTATTCACCGCGTCTTTAATGGCACAGCCGGGTTCATTAATATGCTGGCAATTGTTAAACTGGCACCCCCCAATCAGGTCACGCATTTCAGGAAAATAATGCGATAGTTCTTGTTTACCAATATCAACAATCCCAAACTCACGCAGACCTGGGGTATCAATGATTCTACCCCCAAAATCCAAGTCAAACATTTCTGCAAATGTGGTGGTATGCATCCCCTTACCACTCCAACCACTCACTTCTTGGGTACGCAGATTAAACTGCGGAAATACCGCGTTGATAAAAGTAGACTTACCCACCCCACTATGCCCACTAAGCAAACTGGTTTTGTCTTTGAGCAGGGCTTTTACTTCATCCACGCCTACATTATTCTGTACGCTAGCCAAGATTACTTGATATCCAATGGCTTCGTAAATAGTTTTTAGTTCTTCAAAAATGACCATTTCTTTTTTTCGGTAGATGTCAGATTTGTTAAACACAATCACCGCAGGAATATGATAAGCTTCACAGGAAACTAAAAACCTGTCCATAAATCCTTGTGAAGTCTTGGGGTCTCTTAAAGTCACAAACAAAACACATTGGTCTAAGTTAGAAGCTACAATATGGTGCATGCGTTTGTTGTGCGGAGAAATCCTAGCCACATAATTGCGTCTGGGATAAATCTCATGAATCATAGCCGATTCTTCTTCCACGTCTTCAATCTCCATTTCTACCTCATCGCCAACGGCAATAGGATTGGTAGAAGTGATGGAATCAATCTTAAACACCCCTTTGATTCGGGCATTATAGACCTTTCCCTCGCTGTTCTTGGCTATATACCAGCTACCAGTGGATTTGTAAATCAGTGCTCTCATGCGGGGCAAAGATAGCCAGCCAGCCTTCAAATGGGAAAAAATTGCTAAAACTCTGCTCTTTACAGTGGGCTTTGTGTCAAAGCGGTTTCCCGCCCCAACTAAATGTAATATCTTCGCAACCATGGCAAAGTTTGCACACGATCAGATAGTTCCCAACAAGGAGAGTGAACAAGAAAAGAAAGAACAGGTGGCAGAAATGTTCAACAAAATCGCTTTTAAATACGATTTTTTGAACCATTTTCTCAGTGCGGGTATTGACAAGGGATGGCGTAAAAAAGCCATCAATGAATTAAGGGCCCTGAACCCAAAAATCATCTTGGACGTTGCTACGGGTACGGGTGATGTAGCCATTATGACCCATAAAATGCTGGCTCCGGAAAAGATTATTGGGATTGATATTTCTGAAGGCATGTTAGATTTTGGAAGAAAGAAACTAACAGACCTACAATTGAACGGCGCCATTGAATTGCAAACGGGCGATAGCGAGACTATCCATTTTGAGAACAACCATTTTGACGCTATTACCGTGGCATTTGGGGTGAGGAACTTTCAAAACCTAGAAAAAGGTTTGTCAGAAATGTTCCGGGTATTGAAACCAAATGGTAAATTAGTGGTATTGGAATTTTCAAAACCCAGTTTTGCACCCGTACTAGGTTTCTATCAATTCTATATGAATGTGATTGGACCAAGTATTAGTAAGTTATTTGGCAGTGACAAAGCTGCTTATCAATACCTCAACGATAGTGTACAAGCATTTCCTGAGGGACAAACCTTTTTAAACCTAATGAATGAAGCAGGATTTACCCAAACTTATTTGAAAAAACTCAGTCTCGGTTTATGCACCATTTACTGCGGAAGCAAAGCTTAAGGGTATTCCTGTTTTCCATGCTCCTGCTTGCCTTTCAACAAGGCAATGCGCAGCGCGTATTGTATCGTCAAGACCATGACGACCTGCCTTATTATTTTGGGCTTACTTTAAGTTACAACAGTTCTAACCTGCACCAAACCAAGAGCAGTCAATTTCTGGCTTCTGATAGTATTAAAGTGGTAGAACCCGGTGCTAGTGGGGGTTTCGCACTTGGCTTATTGGGTACCATGCGTCTTGATGACCATTTTCAGATCAGGATTAACCCACAGTTAATCATTGGTGGATCCAAATACCTGTCTTATACCTTGGGTACTACCAAACCGGGCGAGGGTACCTACCAACAACAGGTTTTGCCAAGTAATATTGTGAGCTTTCCTTTGCAGTTTAAATTTAATTCAGATAGGATTGGGAATTTCCGTTCCTATATGATGGCTGGTTTAAAATACGATATTGACCTAGCTAGTAATTCCACTGCCCGAAATGCAGAAGACGTGATCAAACTTAAAAAAGGCGATTTTGGTTATGAATTGGGTGTTGGATTTAATTTTTACTTACCCTTTGTGACCATTTCTCCAGAAATTAAAATCAGCAACGGGTTTAGTAATCTGCACCAAGTAGACCCAGCACTCAAGTATTCCAATAACTTAGAAAAAATTCTTTCTAGAATGGTGGTATTCTCCATTCATTTTGAAGACTAAACCCTTTGAATTTTCCGCTATTCCTGTTCCAGTTTGCCTAAATTGCAGCCATAAAATTTTCACATGGAGCAATACCTGATCAAGAACTGTAGTATAGTAAATGAGGGCAAACAAATTCAAGGAGACCTACTCATCAAAGATGGTAGAATAGACAAGATTGGCGGAATCATTGAACCCAAGGGCAATACACATGAAATAGACGGTACAGGCAAACACTTGATTCCTGGCGCCATTGATGACCAAGTGCATTTTAGAGAACCTGGCCTGACCCATAAAGCCAATATTGCTTCAGAAGCAAGGGCAGCAGTAGCTGGGGGAGTTACCAGTTTTATGGAAATGCCAAACACCAATCCGCCAGCATTTACTCAAGAATTATTAGAAAACAAATACAGCATAGCTGGAGAAAGCGCTATTGCCAACTATAGTTTTTTCATGGGTACTTCTAATGATAACCTAGACGAGATTTTAAAAACCAATGACAAGAAAAACGATGTTTGTGGTGTTAAGATTTTCATGGGTTCTTCTACCGGAAATTTACTAGTAGACAATCCACTTGTATTAGAAAGAGTTTTTGAAAGTTCTGAATTACTGATTGCTACACATTGTGAAGAAGAAAGAATTATCAAAGAAAATCTGGCTTCAGCCATCGCCTCAGGCAAAACCTTAGACGCTTCTTGGCACCCCATCATCCGCAATGAAGAAGCTTGTTTTGAGTCTTCTTTTAGGGCTATTCAATACGCCAAAAAATACAATACTCGTTTGCATATTCTACATATTAGCACGGCCAAAGAATTGCAACTATTTACCAATATGATTCCCTTAAAAGACAAACGCATCACGTCTGAAGTTTGTGTACACCATTTGCATTTTACCAGTGATGACTATGCTAGACTGGGTAATCAAATCAAATGTAATCCTGCCATTAAAGCACCTGAAAACAGGACAGCACTTTGGGAAGCCTTATTGGATGATCGCTTAGACGTGATTGCTACGGATCATGCACCACATACCTGGGCTGAAAAACAGGAAGACTATTTACACGCTCATGCGGGTCTACCCTTGGTGCAACATTCTGTCTTGCTCATGCTCCACTATGTGCAACAGGGCAAGATTAGCATTGAGAAAGTGGTAGAAAAAATGAGCCATGCGGTGGCCGATTGTTTTCAAATCAAAGAACGTGGCTATATTAGAGAGGGCTATTATGCAGACTTGGTGTTGGTAGACCTCAACAAATCATTTACCGTGTCAAAAGAAAATATCCATTACAAATGTGGATGGAGCCCCTTAGAAGGATTCCAATTTCCAGCAACCATCAACAATACTTTTGTGAATGGGCATTTGGTTTATGGAAATGGTAGCTTTGATGCATCACAGCAGGGAATGAGAATGCAATTTGAACGATAAATAGCGCACGTGCAAGTAGACAAGACCACACTAACTGACCTTTCCATTTTTCATAGGGATGAGGAGCAGTCTGTTTTTCATCACCTAAACTTTACCAATACCAATGGGGGCAGAGAGTATTTTAGATACCTCTTGGGCAGCCCTTTGAATAGTATTGCCGCTATACAAGACACACAACAAACCATTCAAATTCTACAAAGACTACAATCAGCTTGGCCCCTGACACAGGTAACCAATGGGAGTATCATGGTATTGGAAAAATACTATGACACACCCATGGATGAATACCCTCATCAACCATCGCTGTTCAATAGCCTATTTTACAAATACTTTCACGCCCCAGACTATTCTATAACCAAGTACACCGTAGAACATACCATTGAATTTTTAAAAGGGATGGATTGCATTGTGCAATTGTTTTCCCAGATTAAACTGAGCAAGCAATTGCAGATCTGGTATGAGAGCATGGAGCATTTGCTGGGCAAAGCCAGCCTCAAAGAAATGATGCAGGTGGTAAAGGGAACAGAGCTCAGCCCCAAAACCATTTTGGAATATGGCATCTTTTTGCGCAACCATTTTAAAAGGCCATCCAATGATTTGATTGAGATTTTTTTTAAGCTTGATGCCTATATGAGTATGGCCATTGCTTGCGAAAAATGTCAATTTGCCTTTCCTGTTTTAGAAGCCAGTGACCAACCCTTTGTTGAAGCTACTGGACTCTATCATTTGTTATTGCCAACACCTATAGCTTATGATACGGAACTAGACATCAGCCGTAATTTTATCTTTTTAACAGGCGCTAATATGGGTGGTAAAAGCACCTATATAAAAGCTGTTGGATTGTCCGTGTACCTAGCCCACTTGGGTATGGGTGTTCCAGCTACTAGCATGCGTCTAAGCCTGTTTCACGGACTCTTGAGCAATATTCAGGTTGAGGATAATATCTTGAAAGGAGAAAGTTATTTCTTTAATGAAGTACAACGAATTAAAAAGACTTTGGAGAAAATCAGCGATGGCAATAATTGGCTCATACTTATAGATGAACTATTTAAGGGCACCAATATTCAAGATGCTATGAAATGTTCCACTGCCGTGATTGAAGGCCTGCGTAAAATGAAAAAAAGTCTCTTTATCCTTTCTACGCATTTGTATGAAATTGGAGAAGGGCTCAAACAATACCCCAATATTCAGTTCCGCTATTTTGAAACCAGTATGGAAAACGACCAACTGGAATTCTCTTACCAATTAAAAGAAGGGATCAGTAATGACCGGATTGGTTACCTGATTCTCAAACGCGAGGGGGTGACCAAGATTCTGGACAATTTATAATAACTTGAATCAAATAAGCTGCATGAAAGAATTGCTGACTGCCATGACAAGTTTGCTATGCGTTTATGCGATGGCACAAACCCAAGCCCTAGATTCTAAAGTATATACTTATACAGCCGCAAAACCGGTAGATAAAGCTGGCAATACCAAAACAGTCTTTAATGGCTCTGGTGCTATTTTAGCAACACATCAAATAAATGCCAATACTGTTCCTATTGGAGCAGCGGTGAGCTTTAAAGCGGGCTCAAAATATGAGCGTTTTCTCATTGTGCAACAAGGTATGTTAAGAGTAAATTTTAAAGGGGTTACTAAGAATTTAGAAAGAGGTTCCGTATTATTCTTATTACCCAATGAAGAAGCATTTCTAGAAAATAGCAGTGAAGCGTCCGCCATTTTTTATCTAATGCAATACCAACCTAAGTCCGCTCCCCAAGTCGATACCGTAAAAAGAACCGATCAAGGTTTTATGCTTGATTGGAAAGACATCAAATTCAAAGCCCATGACAAGGGAGGCGTTCGTCAATATTTTGATATTCAAACACCTATGCTTCATCGCTTTGATATTCATGTAACCCAACCCAATCCGGGTTTAAAAAGCCATGACCCACATACCCATAAAAATGAAGAAATTATTTTGATGCTGGATGGCACTGGTGTCATGCAGATTGGAGAAGGCCAGCAGGCTTGCGGACCCAATGATGCAGTTTTCTTGAACAGTATGGACCTACACAATATTACCAATACCGGAACAGTGCCTGCTTTGTATTTTGCTATTCAATGGAATTAAAGAGTTGCTTTAGAATTATAAAGACAGGATCTATTTTGTCTACTTAACTAAACGCTTATTGTTTACTATTAAAACTAATGGTAAATGTAGTTCCTTTATCTAGTTCAGTTTGTAAATTGATAGATCCCCCAAGGGCATTCACTTGTGCATGAACTAAATACAAACCTATTCCCTTACTA
>JBEAPC010000120.1:0-2531 GCA_041164585.1 Bacteroidota bacterium | reverse complement strand
AATGGAATGATTGCGGGGTTTTTGTTTTGCTTCACTAGCGCTTTTTGTTTGTAGTTATTGAACCGTCTTACCAAAATAGTTGGGTTGATAGGGTTCTCCTTTTAGGATTTTTAGTAGGTCTTTTTCAATGGATTCTTTGGGATACTCAATGAAGCGGCCAATCTCGGTTTTGTCTTTGTACACAAGGAGGGTGGGTACCCGAACAATGTTTTTTCCCTGCTCTTCATGAGTGGGGCTTTTCTTGTATTGATCTGCTGTATTGTTTACAAAGACCAATTGCAGTTTGCTACTATCAAAGCCTGCGGCTGCTAAGATCTTCAGCATACGCGGCACTTCTCTTTTACTATCACCACACCATGTGCCAAGAAAAATTTGTAGTTCCTTGCCCTTAAGAAATTTCTTTATTTCTGGCAGGAGCAAACTATCAGGTTGGTAGTTTTGATAGTTGGGTAGGAACCAATCTGCAAAGGGTGCTTGACGCAGGTCTGCTATGGGATGAACACCCAATAAATGGATGATTGTTTGTGGGCTATTAACATTGCTAAGGTTGTTGCCATTAACAGTTTGGTTGGCATTGGTTTTGACTAATTGATTAACGGTGTTTGGTTGATTAGTTGACGCGTTGGTTTGAACCATACGAGTATGGTTACAGGAGATCAGCCACATAGTGACGATCACCAGCATGAATGGTTTCATCTGATGTTAATTAGAATTGATAAATAGGATTTACTGATATGTAATCCTACGGCTTGGGTGGATGAAACACAGATCCTTGGTGCTGGTTGGGAATGCGGTTGTTCTGCTTGATTTGAAAGCTTGCTGTAGTTGTATGTAAGGATGTTTGAAACTGGAATTTTTCTTGAGCCAAGTATTTCCAGTCTGTTTTTTGCTCTAGGTTTTGTTGTTTTTCTGATTGACCATCTGTGCTTGGGTAAGGCGCTACGTCTATGATATTTGTACATTCACAAAAGCGCGGGTCTTCATTCATCATGGCCTTAAAGGAGCAGTCTGCATAGAGCAGCATCTTTGCATATGGTGGTGCAAAAAGGGATAAGGATAATATGACTGCTAATAGGTTTTTCAAACTAGGTGCTACTACAAATTAGTGAATTCAGTTGATTGTTAGATCAACTTTAAATAAAGGATTATAAAATCAACTCACTAAAATGCGGTGTATATGGTTTGCCAGTTAAGATTTTCAACAGGTCTTTTTCAAATGATTCTTTGGGTGCATCAATGATGCGGCCAATTTCTTTCTTGCCTTTGTAAAGAATATAGGTTGGCACGCGTACAATGTTTTTACCATCCTCTTCGTGCCCCGGACTTTGGCGATTCATAGTGCCGCTATTGTTTAAAAAGATCAGTTTGAATTGACTACTATCTACTTCAGCTGCTTGTAAAATTTTCAATACGCCTGGCATATCCGCCCTGCTTTCTCCGCACCAAGTGCCTACAAAAAATTCCATGCGCTTACCCTTAAATGCTTTTTTGATGGCTGGGATCAGGGAACTATCTACTTGGTATTTTTCAAAATTGGGGATGAACCATTTGGCAAATGGTGCTTGCTCCAATAGTTTGGGTGAAGATGCTCCTAAGAGTATGGCAGGTTTTTGTTCTGTTGGCTCTTGCGCTATTTGTGCATGCAAGAACTGACTATGCAATAAAATGCATGCAACAAAAAGAATGGGATATACGATGGTTTTTTTCAAAGGAATATGCTTCCTACAAGTTATGGATTTTTTTCAACTCAGCACAGATGCGATTGATGGAATCAACGGGTGTATGGTATTGAAAATGGGGCAGGGCTTTTAACAACTTACTATTGTCAAAGACCACTTTGGCCCTTGCTGTGCGAGATGTTTCTTTGGTAAGCAGTGGTTGTTTTCCCGTGAACATAGATTTGATGCCTTCTATTCGCCAAACTATTTCTGCCAAGACTGGACTTACTTTTAAGTGTGGGCGTTTTTTGCCAAATCCATCTGCAATCATGTTAAATACATCGCGATAGCCAAGGTTGGCTCCACTCAAAATAAAACGTTGTGCACTAATTTCAGATGCCATGAGTGTCTGCATTGCGGCCACAACATCAAGTACGTCTACAAAACCACTGCTTCCTTCTGTGTACCAAGGAAACTGGTCATAAGCTGATTTGAAAATGGCGGATGATCCCTTGGTCCAGTCACCGGACCCTAGAATGATCACGGGATTTACTATCACCGCATTCAATCCCTCACCAATGCCCCTCCAGACCTCCATCTCGGCCAGGTATTTGGTTTTGCCATATTCACTATTAGAAGTTTCTTCTGTCCAATCCATGGTCTCATTAATGGCTTGGTCCGTACGGATTCTTCCCAGTGCTGCAACTGAACTCACAAAGACCATTTTTCTAATCCTAGCTTCTAAGGAAGCGTTCACAATATTGGCCGTGCCCTCAATATTGGTCAAGTGCATGGCGTCTTGCCCCTTGGCACTAAAAGAAACAATGGCTGCGCAATGATAGACTTCTGTAACCCCTTCCATGGCGGCTTCTA
>JBEAPC010000119.1:0-14719 GCA_041164585.1 Bacteroidota bacterium | reverse complement strand
GCCATTTACCCAAGACAAAAAAATATTCGGGGCTCAGTCTCTTAACTTGAATCAAGTCAAAATTGAGTTTGCCCATGGCGGCGGTATCGGGGTAACCCTTGTAATAATTGTCCAAGGTTTTTTGATACCCAAAATTGGCGCCGGATTTACCCACAAACAACAAACTGTCGCTTTTCCAATAGCCGTTCATAAAATCGGCAATATTGCCCTTGTTCCATTGCTCGGTTTGGGAAGCCAAAATTTTTCGAATGGTTAATTCGTCTTTGTCCTGCGCTTGAATTGGATGGCTGATTAAACTGCTGCAGAAAATTAGTAGGGTGGCTATTATGGCCTTGCTGGGGCTAATCATTTTTTTAGGAAAGCTACTGAATTCTATAGGATTTTTTGGCAGCATATTTCTGGCATAAACAAATGCTGTATCTTAATTGCATGGAATATCTAGCTCATTTAGAAAAAGACCGCAAATTATCCAAGGCCTTGGTAGAAGCATTGCCTGCATTAGAAATGCGTAAGAATATCCCCTTGCGTTTAATGGCCAGCATCATGAGCCAGCAATTGAGTACGGCAGTGGCCAAAGTAATTTTTAAAAGATTCTTAGAATTATACAATGGCAAAGAACCCAAACCACAACAGGTCTTGGATACACCCATAGAAACACTCCGTGGCATTGGTCTGAGCTATGCCAAAGTGGGATATATACAGAATGTGGCTGCATTTTGCTTAGAACATAAAATCACGGATAAGACCCTGCAAAAAATGGACAATGAAGCCATTGTTGATTTGCTGGTTCAAATCAAAGGCGTAGGTAAATGGACGGTAGAAATGCTGCTCATGTTTTCACTGGGCCGCGAAGACGTATTTGCCGTGGATGATTTAGGTATACAACAAGCCATGATCAAACTCTATAAATTGGAGCATTTAGACAAGAAAGAACTCAAGCAAAAAATGCTAGAACTCTCTGCCAAATGGAGTCCTTATAGAACCTATGCTTGTCTGCATCTATGGCAATACAAGGACAACAAATAACTAGATAGACTTCTTAAAACCAATAGCTACAAACTGAAAATCAGATTTTCTTTACGCTGAATTTCTGGCCGCGTTGATGACCCCAAACATGGTTCTGGTCAAGAGTTTTTCATAGACGGCTTTTAGATCCGGTTCTATTTCACTTCCATGTAATTGGTTCAATGCATATTGTTGTATGGTGAGCAGTGGCAATACAATCTTGTCTCTCATTTGAATAGAAGCCCTTCCGGCTTTGTCATCTTCCATAAGAGAGCTAGCATCTGCTAATTCCATCACCAGTGTTGCTGTCAAGTCAAATTCCTTTTTAATCAACTCCCAAACCGGTCCAAACTGAGGATCTTTTTTCACGTATTCGGTGAGTGGGAAAAAGGATTTGAGCATGCTCATCATGCTATTGTCTATGAGTGTGCGGAAAAATAAAACGTTGCGGAACATGGCTTTGGTATCGTCCCACAAACCCTGGTTCTTCATGGCCTGCAGCGCTGTGCCTACGCCAAAAAATCCAGGTACATTTTGTTTTAACTGACTCCAACTTCCCACAAAAGGAATGGCGCGCAGGTCTTCAAAACGTAAGCCTCCACCGCTGCCTCTTTTGGCGGGGCGGCTGGCTATATTGCTCTTGCTATAATAGTTTAGCGGACTAAACTGTTGCATGTAAGCTAGAAACAAGGGATGGGTTTTAAAATCCTGATAACTCTCATGACTAATCTTACCCAGTTCTTCCATCAGGAATCTATCGTGCTGAGACAATTGCATTCTGGTATCTGCAAAAATCTCATTGCTCAAACCCGCACTCAGCAACTGTTCCAGGTTGTATTGAGAAGACTGTATAGTACCAAAATTAGAAGTAATGGTTTGTCCCTGTATGGTTAATTGGATCTCTTCGTTTTCAATATTATTACCCATGGAAGCATAAAACTTATGGGTCTTTCCACCACCGCGTGATGGTGGTCCACCACGACCATCAAAGAACTTGGCTTTGATTTGGTATTTTCTAGAAATGGCCGTCAGGTTTTCCTTTGCGGTATAGATGCTCCAGTTGGCTTGTAAATAGCCGCCGTCCTTGGTACCATCGCTAAAACCTAGCATAATGGTCTGGTGTTTGCCTCTCAATTCCAAATGCTGTTTGTACTCTGGTAATTGGTACAAAAAGTCCATGGTGGTTTCTGCCTGTGCAAGGTCATCAATGGTTTCAAAAAGTGGCACAATATCAATAGGCATTTGTTCTTTTTTCCATCCGCATAAGCGCAAGAGCGCATATACTTCCATCATGTTCACAGGTCCCTGACAATTGCTGATAATATACCTATTACAACCCTCTACGCCATTTTCTGCCTGGATGGTTCTAATGGCATATATACTCTCTAAAGTATCTCTTGAAATAGTGTCCTGGATTAGGCTTGGATTGATCACACGTTCAATAGAAGCAAGGGTTGCTAATTTGCCCAACAAATCTTGTTGACCATAATTTTCTGGAAGAATAGGGGCTTCTCCGGCTGCAATTAATTCTTGGTTAATCTGCAAGAGTACAGAGGTATGAATCCGACTATCCTGACGAATATCTAAGGAAGCAAAATGGGTTCCAAAAATCTTGACTTTGTGGATCAAACTATCTAGTCTGTTTAAGAACAAAGAATGATGGTGTTCCATTAATAAATTTCTGGCCTCATATAGCTCATGCAATAATTCTTCCTTGCTAATGCGCTTGCTCTGCTCGGGTAAAAATACATTTTGGTAGAGCTGTTGTTCTAGCCGCGCAATAATGGTATCAACACCCGTGAAAGTTAGTCTGCGCTTGAGTTTGCGAATATCTCTATAATAACAAACCACAATGGCGCTTCTCAAAGCATCGGCAACTTTTAGGGTAGTGGGTCCATTTACAAATGGGTTGCCATCCCTATCGCCGCCAGGCCAAAAACCTAGTTCAATAAAAGGATTTTCTCCGTCATAAGCACTGTCAAAAACCTCACGATTGATATAGTTGTAAATATTACCAATGGAGGGGTACAAAATATTCTCCAAATACCACATGAGGTTCACGGCCTCGTCTAAAGGGGTGGGTTGTTTCTTGTTAAAAAACGGAGTAATACCCAACTGTTGTATATAGGCATTGATGATATGAAAATCATTTTTCCTGATGGCTTCATTCATGTCATGGATAATCCCCAACACACTACCCGGATAAAACTGGGTAGGGTGTGCCGTAAGTACCACCCGCACTTTGAATTTCCGCAGTTTTTGTTTGAGCAGGTTGGACTTGCCCATAAATCCTGCTTCATTGATCAGGGATTTTAAACTACCCGGACCGTCAACATTGTTCACAGTGTCAAATGCCGCGTCTTCAATGGCGTCAAATAATACAATCTGACGTTCTATATATTGTACAAACTTGAACAATCGGTCTAGTTTGTCTGCTTCTGTAACTGCATTGGTATGTTGTTCAAAGAATCGGTCTACAATCTGCATAGGGGTTTTGCCATCGGCGTAGCCATCTATACAGGCTTGTAATAAAATGGGTAATAAAGCACCCACATTGGCTATTCCAGAGAAGGGCAGGGCCGAAAACAGACTATTGTAAATAGTGTATTTATCGGTCACATTGCGTTTGAAATTGAGTATATATTCTGATGAAGGCATAAACTAATTGAGCCACCAAGATAAATAAATCCCCCCTAAATTCCTCGACTAATGCCATGAAAAGCTTGTCAGGATTGAATTTGGGGCTAATGATTGTTAGTTATGACAATAAAATTAATGTGATAGTGAATGGCTTTTTTGCTACAAATTCCTCATATTTTATTTGTTTAAAATGGGTCATCGATCACATAAAAAAAGCGGTCAAGCCAATTAAACTTTCTACTTTTCCAGTAGTCTTAATGCTTCAAGTGAACCCATGCACGCTTCGGATCAAGAATTGTTAGCCTTATTTTCCAATGCCGCTACTAGGGAGCAGGGTTTTACGCAATTGGTCAAAAAATACCAGGAAAAAATTTATTGGCATATCCGTAGAATGGTCATTGACCACGCTGACGCAGATGATGTTTTGCAGAATACCTTGATCAAGATTTGGAAGGGTTTGGAAAATTTTAGAGAAGAGAGTCAGCTATTTACTTGGCTCTATCGGATTGCTACCAATGAAACCTTAAGTTTTTTGGCCCAGCAACAAAGAAAAGCCACACAGAGTCTGGATGAAATGACGGAATCCTTGGCCAATAAGGTAAAAGCAGACATACATTTTAACGCCAACCAACTAGAATGGCGTTTGCAACTGGCCATTCAGGAACTACCTGAAAAGCAACGTGTGGTCTTTCATTTACGCTATTATGACGCCATGCCTTATGAAGAAATGAGTAAGGTCTTGGATACCAGTGAGGGTGCTTTAAAAGCCAGTTACCACCACGCAGCAAAAAAAATTGAGGCTTTTATTAAAAACTATTAAACCAGACTGATCAATTGCAGTCAAAGAATGGCAATGTATTCACGTAACCCCATAGAATCAGAATTAGAAGAGATAGCACCAGCCTTGGCAAATGCCAGTTGGGTACTGCCATTTCAAGCGCCAAAGGGTTATTTTGAAGCATTGGAGCCCCTTGCCTTGGTGCATGAGCCGGCTTTTTTAGAGGAATCAGCATTGCCATTTCAAACACCTGCTGGTTATTTTGAGACTATGCCTCAAGCTTTGATGAGCAGGATCAAGACCCAAGAAACACAAAATGCGGTATTGGAAACGCATGAACCAGCACCAAAAACAGTTCCGGTGGTTCAAATGCGTAAAGCGCGTAAATGGATCATGTATGCCGCAGCAGCCATGCTCACTGGGGTCTTGGTAACGGGTGCCTTTTTGTTCTCTGATCAACCTGTGGATCAAATGAAAGAACAATACCAAATGGAAGATTTGGGTGCCGCATTAGATGCCGTACCTGATGCCGCACTAGAACAATACTTAGAAGAAAACCAGACCATTGCTATAGACGAAGTATTGGTTAGTACTAGTCAAAAAATACCAGAATTAAATGATCATATTCAGAACATCAGCAATGAAAATCTGAATAGTTATTTAGAAGAGAACAGTCATTTAGAATCTGGTGTTGCCGAATAAATTACCTATCATGAAAAAGATTTTTACACTCATCTGCTTGCTGGCTTTTTTGCAAATCAACGCTCAAGCACAACAGGAACGCCCACTGGCAGATAGACCCAATATTCAAGGTTTGAAAATTGCCTTTATTACCAAACAATTATCACTGAACTCAGAAGAAGCGCAAAAATTCTGGCCCGTGTATTATGACTTTAGTGATAAAGCCAGAAGAATTAGACAGGAGGAAAAGGCTGATGAAATTGCTTTTGAAGAAAAAATGTTGACCGAGCGCAAAAAATTCAAAGCTGAGATGAAAAAGATTCTAGTAGCTGATGATAGGGTCAATAAATCATTGACACTAGACCGTGACTTTAATAACGTAATCAAAAAAGAATTAGAAGCTAGACGCGATCAGCGTTTGCAAAAAGGATTGAAAAAACAATAAAAGGGGGGAACTTTTATTGTAATAGGCAATACTTCATTGTATTGCCTTTTTTGTTTGCTATACACTGAGTTGGAAGTGTTAACCCACGCGCCAAACGGGCGATTGAATATCATGGTAGAATAAAAAAGTCCATTGTTTGGTCTGACCCTCGGCCCACCAGCGTTGTCTAAGTTCCATGCATTTCTTGCCATCATAGTCATACTTGGCTACAAAGCGGCTTTTCATTTGTTGTAATTGTGGGGCCACATCGCCTCCAAAAAAAGCCGTCTCTCCTTCTTCGTGAATCCAGAATGCTTGGTGGTACAAACTATGGCCACCGGTTAATTCAAACTGAATATATTCATCAATCCAGCCCTCGTCTTCATCCAACCAAACCACTTTGCTAAATTCTTCTAGTAATTGAAAATCTTCTACAATATAAGAGGCGGTTCCAACCTGCAAAGCATGGTCAAATTCTCTTCTCTGCACATAGTATTGGGCATAGGGAAAATTGATAAATCTTTCCTCACTATTGCTACCTTGAATGGTAACCCCACCCGCGTGATCCTTGTGTAAATGACTCATCAATACCTTGGTCACCTGCGATGGATTAATTCCCACTTTGAGTAAGTTGGCATGCAGTTGTGCGTTGCCCTCAGCGTCTTTATAACCCAGTCCTGTGTCCAGTAAAATCACGTCTCTTGCAGTGACTACTACAAAGGGTTGGATCTCTACCAGCAAACTGCCCACGGGGCGATTGTTTAGTTCTTCTGTATCAACATCAAAGGGCACAAATATCTTGGTCTTGTCAATGGTAAAAGATCCTTCTGAAAGCGGTATAATTTGCATGAGCCCTATTTATCAATTAGCGTAAAACCATCTGTCTGTCTGCGTCTAGACGCAAGAGTATAAAAATCAACACGGTGAAAGTAAGTAGGGAAGATCCGCCATAACTAATTAGCGGAAGCGCAATTCCAATAATGGGGAATAAACCAATGGTCATGCACACATTCACGGCTAAGTGAAAAAACAAAACGCTGGCAACACTATAAGCATAGACCCTGCTAAACGTACTTCTCTGTCTTTCTGCAATCACGGTAATTCGAATCAGCAAGAACAAATAGAGTAATAAAAAAATGGCGCAGCCCACAAAGCCAAATGCTTCACCAAGAGAAGTAAAAATAAAATCAGAGTGTTGCTCTGGTACATATTTTCCCCTGGTCTGTGTACCTTTTAAAAATCCCCTTCCCCAGAATCCACCTGAACCAATGGCAATCTTGCTTTGACGCACATTATAGTCGTCTGGTTTATAAGCTTTGGCGCCCGGCGTGGCCGATTCTATTTTGTTGTGTTTGTTCTGACTACAATCATAATCCTTACCCACGGCTGAATAAATACGTTGGCTCTGATAACACTCAAATACATTGTTGAAAATATAAGGCACAGCAAAACGCTGTACACCCACACAGACCGCCCATGTGGCAATGATGATGAGTAAGAGTTTGCTATTCCTTTTAATCTGTCTTCGGGTAAAATAGATAATGAGTATGGCAATAATAGTGAGCGTGATAGCAAGTACGTTGGGGTCTACAATAAGTGTGGCCACTACCAAGGCTCCAAAGGAAAGACCAGTCACCAAGATCCCCGCAGGCAATCCCTCACGATACATGGCAATAAAAAAACTTAAATACACTAGGGCCAATCCGGTCTCGTGTTGTAGTCTAGACAAGACTGCTGGCAATAACACAATCCCCCCAGCAATCAATTGCGATTTGAGTTTGGAAAAATCTGTGTTCTGCATACTCAGGTATTTGGCCAAGGCCAAGGACACAAAGATTTTACAGAGTTCTGCAGGTTGTAGGTTAAAGCCCCCACCCATGGCAATCCAAGACCTAGAGCCCTTGATGTCTTTTCCTATGACAAATGTGGCCAACATTAATAAGATCCCCAATGCATAAGCCAGGTTGGCAAATGCGGTAAAGAGTTTACTATCGGCCATGAGAATAAATGCAGCAACCAAGGTACAGAAGCCAGCAAAAATGACCTGCTTGCTATAGTTGGTTTTACCTCCTAGAAACAGTTGCAACCAATTACTTCCACTTCTATATTCTACCATGAAAATGCAAAGGATGCCAATGGCTACCAAGATGGCATAGAGTGCCACAACGGTCCAGTCAACTCCCTTTGATACAGAACTATTTCTACTACTCATGTTAGGCCTTTGATTTTTTTACTTTAAACCTATCGTCTGCCTGTAGGAATAAAGCGGTATTGGCTTTGGTGGATTTTTTGGATCCCTTTTCTTTTTTGGGTTCTTCAGCTTTTGGTCCAACAGCAGGAGCTTTTTCAGTGTTCTCTTCTTCCTCATTCATCTCAGCTGCTTTGTTGGCTGCTTCTTGCGCCAGTCTAGCTTGACGTTGGTTGTCTTTGCGCACATACCATTCTTTGATAGCGGATGGAACCAGGTCTGCATTTGAAATTCTTTCTACCTCCGCCAAGCGGTCTGTGGCAATGGTATCATTCAAATATTTTTCCATCATAAATGCGCCAATCGGACCGGCCCAGGTAGAACCATAGCCAGAATTTTCTACAATCACCGCTACGGCAATAGTAGGATTGTCCTTGGGTGCAAAACAAACAAAAATACTATGGTTCTTCCCGTGTGGGTTTTGGGCAGTTCCCGTTTTGGCGCAGTATTCTACACCGGGTACTTTAATGGCTGATGCGGTTCCGTATACAGTTACATCATGCATACCATCGTGTACTGCGCGGAACACCGTATCGGATGCATGTGTCACTACGTGCTTTTTTCGATATTTTGCCAAGAATGCTTTATCAGCTTCTTCTTCCTTTTCAATACTGTCTACAAAGTGTGGCGTATAATAAGATCCCTTATTGGCAATCACGCACATCATATTGGCTAGTTGCATGGGTGTAGATGTCATCTTATCCTGACCAATTCCAAGGGTCAAAATGGTACAACTATTCCACCTATTCTTTCCATAAGCGCGGTTATATACTGACGTATCTGGCACACTGGCTTTGTCTTCAGAAGGAAGATCCACGTCTAATTTGGTTCCCATTCCAAAGGCATTCATGTATTCCTTCCATTTTAAATAACCACCAGTTGGATTTTTATAATCAGGATTGTCAATGGCTTTTCTAAAGACATCGGAGAAATAAGAGTTACATGAATTGGCTAAGGCCAAACGCAGATTAGATGCGTGTCCTGGATTTTTGTGTTCACACCTTACAAGTACGCCGCAGTTGGTATAAGAGCCATAACAAGCAACACCATAACTTGGAGTAATCAAACCCTCATCTAGAGCAATTACAGCGCCAAGTGGTTTAAAGGTAGATCCCGGAGGATACTGACCCTTGATGGCGCGGTTGAACATGGGGCGCGCGGTGTCAAGCAACATCCTGCCTAGGTTCTTTCTTCGCGCGGAACCTGTGAGATCATTGGGGTTGTAGTTAGGGCTGGATACCATGGCAATAATGCCGCCGGTTTTGGGATTAATGGCTACCGCCGATCCAATCTTATTGGCCAATAATTTTTCTGCTAATTGCTGTACTTCTACATCTACGCTGGTATATAAATTTCTTCCTGCCACAGCCGTGGTATCAAACATCCCATTTTCATAAGGTCCTTGAATGCGGCTTTTATTATCTCTGATATAACGCTTAATCCCGCGTACACCCATCAAGACTTTTTCATAAGTACGCTCTAGTCCATTCATACCGGCATAGTCACCCATTTCATAGCCTTCCTCTTTATGTCTTCTTAAAAAACCGGTATCCACTTCAGCAATATATCCCAATACCTGTGCGCCAGTATTATAAGGATAGGTTCTAACGGATCTATCAATCAGGTTAAAGCCAGGGAACTTGTACATGTTCTCATAAAGCTTGGCAAATAGTTCTTGGGTGAGTAGGGGTTCAAACACAGAAGGCTTAACAGAAGTATTCTTGAAGATTACCTCGCGCATGCGTTTTTTATATTCAACCGTATCAATGTTTAATAATTGACAAAGCGCCAAGGTATCAGTGCCCTTTGATTCAACAGGTGTTACCACTAGGTCATAGCTAATGGTATTCTCTAGCATGGCTTTGCGTTTTCTATCAAAAATGATCCCCCTGTCTGGATAGATAATCTTTCTATAAATGGCATTGTTCTCTGCAGCCAATTTGTATTTGGCAGAGAATACTTGCAGGTTAATCAATTGAATCAGTATAATTACAAATACTGCTCCAAAGATAATTTGCACCACCCGGCCCCTGCTTTGATTGAATACAGACATACAAAAATATTATACAATTAGGTAGACGCTACGCTTTGTTGGTACGGAACTTGGCCTTTCTGAAAAACAACATTTCCGTAATAAAAATCAACAATAGGCTTACAGCTGTTGTTCCAGCTACTTTGCCCAAGAAATAAACAAAATTTCCAAACTGCAACCATTCTATCAATACCAACAAGAAATGATGGATAAAAGTTAGCAGGGTTACATACAAACTATAAGGCGCCCAACCCATACTTTTAATGCTGGGCTCTAAATAACTGTGTTCGGTAGTGTCTTGTGGAATTAACAAGTTGAGTAAGAAAGGTCTCAGATAGGCTATGAGCACACAGGGCGCTGCGTGTAAACCTGCTGAGCCTGTAAAATAATCTAGGGTTATTCCAAAGGCAAAACTGATTAATAACAACACAAATCGGTTAATATTAAATGGTAGCCAGAGTATGTATAGGAAATAGATATAAGGAATAATAAATTGATGCAGGGGTGGTACCTCATTAAGGATGAACACCTGAAACAGAATGAACAGGGCAAAACGGATAATATTTTTTACCAAATCACTCATGGGTTCTTTTCGGTACTGTTTTCAATAGTCATTTGTTCTGCGTATCCAGTATTGTTGACCAAATACACATATTGCAAGGCAAAGAAATTAGTGCCCGTTTTTACTTTTAGGGTAAAGAAATTGCTAGAAGGATCAGCCACCACACTATATACGGTACCTACCATCAAATGAGATGGGAAGTTGGCACTATAGGTACTGGTCAAAACCGTATCTCCTTTATTTACCTTGGAACTTTTTGGAATATTTTTCAAAATCAAATAAGAGGGGTCTGCACCATCCCATTCAATACTTCCTGCATTATTGTCTTTTTTAAGCATGGCACTCACTTTGCTACTACGGTGTAACAAACTCATGACCTTGGAATTGTTTTCACTCACGGCTACTACTACGCCCACAATGCCATTAGACCCAATGACTGCCATCCCTTTTTTCACGCCTTGCAAACTGCCCCTTTCAAGGGTTAAGTAATTGTTTTGAAGGGTAAGGGTATTGCCAATGACTTTGGCGGGCATCACGCTGTATTTTCTACTCCTACCCAAACTGTCTTTCATGAGACTATCTACCAATACTTTATAACTACTATCTGGTCCTCCAAAATTGGCAGGTAGCATATTGCGCAAGCGCGCATTCTCTTCTACCAATTGTTGGTTGGTTTCTTTTAAGGAAAAATAATAGCGCCAGTTATTGTATTGCTTATTGAATTTACCTGTAGACTCTTCTGCTATTTCTGAGAAAAAGACTTGGTGGGTTTTGCTGCTATTGCTTAACAATACAATGCACACAATTTCTAGGATCAGAAATCCAAGGAAATTGAAATTGCGTTGTATGAATAGGAAAATGTTTTTCACAGCGGTAATTCGGGCCAGTAATAGATACCTGTAACGTAATAATTAACCGGCTATTGCGTTTGAGCCTATTTATCTCATGATAAAAGGAAAACGCTGATAATTCTTCAATGCCAAACCTGTACCGCGTACCACACTTTTCAATGGATCATCGGCAATATGTACGGGCAATTTAATCTTGGCACTCAAACGTTTATCCAAACCACGCAAAAGGGCTCCACCACCAGTTAGGTACAATCCCCTGCGATAAATATCAGCAGCTAATTCTGGAGGAGTTGTTTCCAAAGCTTTCAGAATGGCTTCTTCTATTTTGAAGATACTCTTGTCAAGTGCTTCTGCAATTTCTTGATAGCTCACCATGATCTGCTTAGGAATACCTGTTACCAAGTCACGTCCATTTACTGGCATATCATCTGGAGGATTATCCAAATCCTTCATAGCAGCACCAACAGTAATCTTGATTTGTTCTGCAGTTCGCTCACCAATCAATAAGCTATGGTAACGGCGCAAAGCTTCCATAATATCGGCAGTGAATTCATCACCGGCAATACGGATACTCTGATCACAAACTATTCCCGCCAAGGCAATCACGGTAATACCAGTGGTACCACCACCAATATCAATGATCATATTTCCTACGGGTTCTTCTACGTCTATGCCAATACCCAAAGCCGCAGCCATTGGTTCATGAATCATGTATACTTCTTTGGCACCTGCTTGCTCGGCACTATCGCGCACCGCACGTTTTTCAACTTCTGTAATAGAAGAAGGAATACAAATCACCATTCTCCAGCTTGGAGGAAACAAAGGTTTTTTAGGGTAGATCATTTTGATCAATTCCCTAATCATCAATTCTGCCGCGTTAAAGTCCGCAATTACCCCGTCTTTCAAAGGACGAACGGTACGGATACTTTCGTGGGTTTTTTCGTGCATCATCAAGGCACGCTTGCCTACAGCCAAAACTTCCTTTGGATTATTGCGGTTTAAGGCCACAATAGATGGCTCGTTCACCACCACTTCATCGTTATGGATAATTAGGGTGTTGGCGGTCCCTAAGTCTATGGCAATCTCTTGAGTAAAAAAGCTAAACAATCCCATTGTATATAATTAGTTCGAATATAAGTAAATCAGTGCAAGCAAAGGTGTCTTAAATAAATGGAATTAACAAAGCCGAAATGCTTGATTTATCAAGTACTTCAAGGTTATTAACAAGCCATACTGATTAATGTGGATTAGCCCGGGAATTCGTAACCAATATCCCTGCGGTAATACATGCCATCAAAATGAATTTTTTCCAATACCTCTTTGGATTTTTGAACCGCTTCTGTAAGACTATTTCCATAGGAACTTACGGCCAAAACCCTTCCACCATTAGTTTCTAAGTTATCACTTGCAAATTTGGTGCCAGCATGGAAAACCAGTGTTTCTGCGCCTTTCTGTGCATTGAGTTCTGCCAATCCGGTTATAGGAATTCCTTTTTGATAATCGCCAGGATATCCGCCACTCACAGCCATGACTGTGGCGCAGCATCGGGAATCAAAATTGATATTGGTATCGGCCAGTGTGCCATTATCCATGGCGGCAAACAAACTCACCAAATCAGTTTCTAGCAAGGGCATCACCACTTCTGTCTCAGGATCGCCCATGCGGCAATTGTATTCAATGACCCAAGGTTCTCCTCCCACATTCATGAGTCCAAAGAAGATAAAACCATGATAAACCAGGTTTTCTTTGTCCAAACCAGCTACAGTTGGTTCAATAATTTTCTTGGTTACTTTTTCCATGAAAGCCGCGTCCATAAAGGGAACTGGGCTTACGCAACCCATGCCACCGGTGTTTAATCCGGTATCGCCCTCGCCAATTCTTTTATAATCCTTGGCATGACCAATAATTTGATAGTCCTTACCGTCAGTCAACACAAAAACGCTCACTTCAATCCCGTGCAAAAACTCTTCCACCACTACTTTGCTGCTTGCCGCACCAAATTGTTGGTGAATAATCATTTCTTCAAAACAGGCCAAGGCTTCTTCGGTGGTTTGGGCAATAATCACGCCTTTTCCAGCTGCCAAGCCGTCTGCTTTGAGCACCACGGGTAGGCTATGTGCTGCTATATATGCTTTACCTGCTTCAAATTCGTCCTTGGTAAATTCCGCGTAAGCGGCTGTGGGAATGCCTTGGCGCTGCATAAATTTTTTGCTAAAAGCCTTGCTGCCCTCTAATTGTGCGGCTTCAGCTGATGGAGCTACCACCGTAATATGCTGTAGGTCTTGGTGGTTTTGGAAAAAATCATAAACCCCATTCACCAATGGATCTTCTGGTCCCACTACCAACATGCCAATCTTTTCTTCCAGACAAATGGTTCTGATGGCTTCAAAATCATTGACCCCAACGGGGATATTCTTACCAAATTGGGCCGTTCCGGGATTGCCCGGTGCTATAAATAACTGATCGCAATGATGACTCTGACTCATTTTCCAGGCCAATGCGTGTTCCCTTCCTCCGGATCCCAACAATAATATGTTCATAATGCTATTTTGCTAGCGCGAAAGTAGAATTTTAACCGCTCAATTAGAGCTTTCAGAACCGGATATTGATTTAATCACTATTTTGGCCCACCCAACCGGGAATTTAGACAACCAAAACCAGCTGTATGACTCAGGAAAACCTGCAAAAAGGGCATCCCAAAGGATTGTATGTATTGTTTGCAACGGAAATGTGGGAGCGTTTCAACTATTATGGCATGCGCGCCATATTGGTATTATTTATGACCAAGGCCCTCTTGTTTGACAAGGTCTTTGCTTCTAATCTCTATGGTAGTTACACTTCTTTGATTTATTTGACACCCTTGATTGGGGGTTATATTGCTGACCGTTATTGGGGAAATCGCCGAAGCATTATTGTGGGCGGGATTGTCATGGCTATTGGAGAATTTATCCTGTTTTTCTGTGGTTCACTCTATGCCACATCGCCGGATACGGCATCCTTATTATTTTTCTCTGGTCTTGGATTTATGATTGCGGGTAATGGTTTTTTCAAACCCAATATCTCTTCTATGGTGGGTCAGTTATACCCCAAGGGCGATAATAGAATTGACTCTGCCTATACTATTTTTTATATGGGAATCAATACGGGCGGTGCTTTGGGCCCCTTTGTATGTGGCTTTTTTGGCGATACCGGCAATCCAGCAGATTTTAAATGGGCTTTCTTAGCAGGTGGTATTGGAATGATTATTAGTGTGCTTACCCTGCATTTCTTGAACAACAAATATGTGGTTGATCCAGATAAAAAAATCATTGGGCTAACGCCCGATGGTGCTCCCAAGAAGTACTTGAATCCAGTGGTGATGGTGGTGGGGATGGCCTTGCTTTCTCTAACAACCATTGGACTATTATACATTGACGCCAAAGTGGTGAACTACTTATTTTATTTTCTGATTGGATGTATTGTTTTAATTGCCGTGATTATCTATTCTGATAAAACCCT
>JBEAPC010000118.1:0-3429 GCA_041164585.1 Bacteroidota bacterium | reverse complement strand
TCTACTAATTCTACTTTGCCTTCATTGCTGGAGAGGTTCAACAATTGTTTGAATAAAAATTGGTAGCTAATAATGGCCAAGAACATGCCAGTAAGCATGATCCATTTTCTGCCCACTTTATCACTCCAGGCGCCAAAGACCACAAAGAATGGGGTGCCCAAGAGAATGGCCCAGATAAGAATAGTACGCGATTGATCAAAATCAATCTTACATACATTTTCAATAAAGGACTGTGCATAGAATTGTCCCGTATACCAAACCACACCCTGACCCATGGTAGCGCCAAATAAAGCCAACAATACCATTTTCAAATTAGTCTTGTGTCCAAAACTTTCTTTGAGTGGATTTACAGAAACCTTGCCTTCTGATTTGAGTTTTTCAAACAAAGGAGATTCGTTCATCTTCATCCTAATATAAATAGAAACAAAGACCAGGATAATGGATACCAAGAAAGGTACCCTCCAGCCCCAGTCATTGAACTTGGCAATAGACTTAGCAGCATCAGCGTCCAAGCTATGACGGGTGATGAGGATCACACCCAAAGAAATAAATAAACCAAGGGTTGCTGTGGTTTGAATCCAAGAAGTAAAATACCCCCTTCTATTGGCTGGTGCGTGCTCGGCTACATAGGTTGCCGCGCCGCCATATTCACCACCAAGTGCCAAGCCTTGTAACAAACGCAGCAATAAGACCAAGAGTGGGGCAAAGAACCCAATGCTATCATAGTTGGGAATACAACCAATTAAGAAGGTAGAACCTCCCATCAAGACCAGGGTTAATAAGAATGTGTGTTTACGACCAATTAAATCGCCCAAGCGGCCAAAAAATAATGCCCCAAAAGGTCTTACTATAAAACCTGCTGCAAAAGTAGCTAGGGTTGAGAGCAATGCTGCAGTGGGATTGGTTTTGGGAAAAAACTGGTTGGCTAAAACGGTGGCCAATGATCCAAAAATGTAGAAGTCATACCATTCAATCAGGGTTCCTAAAGATGAAGCCCCAATAATCTTCCAAATGCTTTTTGTTTCTTTCATGTGGGTTGCTTGTGCTGAAATTGTTCTAGAATTAGGTTGAAACTTACATGATTCCAACGGTTTTACCAAGCAAAGGATTAGCGTATATTTACAATCCTAACAATTGCATTAAAAAAACTGGATCATGTCTTATCCTTATCAGATCAAATCTTACGATCAGTACAAAGCCGATTACAAAAGAAGTATTGAAGACCCTGCCGGATTCTGGGGAGAAATTGCCGAGAATTTTACATGGCGTAAAAAATGGGACGAGGTCCTGAATTGGAATTTTACAGAACCCAAAATAGAATGGTTCAAGGGTGGTAAATTAAATATCACTGAGAATTGCTTAGATAGGCATTTGGAAAAACATGGTGACATGCCTGCCATGATTTGGGAGCCCAATGATCCTGAAGAACACCACCGAATTATTACTTATAAAAAATTGTATGAGAAAGTTTGTCAGTTCTCACACGTACTTAAAAACAATGGTGTAAAAAAAGGAGACCGTGTTTGTATTTACATGGGTATGATACCTGAACTGGCCATTGCTGTGTTGGCCTGTGCCCGCGTAGGAGCCATACATAGCGTGGTTTTTGGAGGTTTCTCTGCACAAAGTATTGCAGACCGTTTGTACGATGCACAAGCTGAATTTATTGTTACCTGTGATGGTGCCTTTAGGGGCGCCAAAGACATTCCATTAAAGTCTGTCATTGACGATGCCTTGATTGGCAATAGAACCGTAAAAAAAGTAATTGTCTGCACCAGAACAAGGACTCCGGTTTCTATGATCAAGGGTCGTGACCTTTGGTGGGAAGACGAGATTAAGAAGGTAGAGACCATGGGGCTGCACGATTTTCCAGCAGAGGAAATGGACGCAGAAGATCCACTATTTATTTTATACACTTCTGGTTCTACAGGCAAACCAAAAGGTGTGGTACATACCTGCGGTGGTTATATGGTCTATACCAATTATACTTTTGTCAATGTATTCCAATACCAACCCGGAGATATTCATTTCTGCACCGCAGATATAGGTTGGATTACGGGACATAGTTATATAGTATACGGACCCTTAAGTGCAGGTGCAACTACCCTTTTATTTGAGGGTGTACCTACCTTCCCAGACGCCAGTAGGTTCTGGGATATTGTAGACAAATTCAAAGTAAATATTCTCTACACAGCACCAACAGCCATTCGTAGCTTGATGGGCTATGGCCTAGGACCCTTACAGGGCAAGCATTTGAACAGCTTGAAAGTGTTGGGTACCGTGGGTGAACCCATTAATGAAGAAGCATGGCATTGGTATAGTGAACACGTGGGTAAAAACAATTGCCCCGTGGTAGATACTTGGTGGCAAACAGAAACCGGTGGTACTTTAATCAGCAATATGGCGGGTATTACTCCTGCCGTTCCAAGTTGGGCAACCTTACCCATGCCAGGACTAGAAATGGTGTTGGTTGATGAAAAGGGAGTAGAAATTATTCAAGAAGGTGAAGAAACCATTTCAGGAAATCTTTGCATCAAGAGCCCTTGGCCTGGTATTTTAAGAACCACTTATGGTGATCATGAAAGATGCCGCACCAATTATTTTGCTACTTATCCAGGTATGTATTTTACAGGCGATGGTGCATTAAAAGACAAGAACGGATTCTTCCGCATTACCGGAAGGGTTGACGATGTATTGAATGTGAGCGGACACCGTATTGGAACAGCCGAATTGGAGAATGCCATTAACATGCACAGTGGCGTGGTAGAAAGCGCTGTGGTGGGCTATCCACACGATATCAAGGGTCAGGGCATCTATGCTTTTGTGATCTACCAAGGTTCACACGGACAAGACACCCATGGTACTGCTGAAATGATTAGAAAGGATTTGAACCAAACCATTACTAGAATCATTGGTGCTATTGCCAAACCAGATAAGATTCAATTTGTGAGTGGTCTACCCAAAACCCGAAGTGGCAAAATCATGCGTAGAATTTTGCGCAAGATTGCCGAGGGCGATTTGGACAATGTAGGAGATATCTCTACCCTACTTGACCCAACCGTAGTAGAAGAAATAAAACGCGGTAAACTTTAACTAATAAATAGTTCCCCTACCGCTTGCGGGAGGGGTGCCCGAAGGGCGGGGTGGGTTTAAATATTATTTTGCTTGATCCCCAGGCTCCACCTGCTCTGGCATTTTTGGGTCACGTAACTGAACCGGTTTGCGTTTCACGCGCTCCTTCATATTCATGATCTCCACTATAAAGCTAAATGCCATGGCAAAATAGATATAGTTCTTGAGTTGCATTTCATGCGCACGTTCGCTATCCCAACCTTCTATCAATAATACCAGACCAATCATTACTAGGAAAGAAAGGGCCAACATTTTTAAAGTAGGATGTTTGTGTATAAAGGCAGAAATAAAGGGACT
>JBEAPC010000117.1:0-3093 GCA_041164585.1 Bacteroidota bacterium | reverse complement strand
GGCATTTCGTAAGCCCTGTTCAAGCTTAAGCGCTGCTTGGTTTTTCCTTGCTCAGAAACATTAACCTGACTACTTAGACCTGTATAATACAAAGGCACTTGAATGGATCTAGTAATGGATTCATTTAAAGGATTATACAAAAGCATGAAACCTTTTTGAGGAAGTTTGGGATTTACGTGTAAGATGCCATCCCAATCCCTACCATCTGGTCTTCTCAAATGAATAATATCGCTATTGAGAATACTTCTATATTGTTTGTACCAATCAATCACAGAAGCTACCATTTTTCGGGTACTATCTGTATCATAGAGTCTTGGCCCCCTATAACAGGCTTGTACCCCTGCCCCATAATATTGGATCATCAATTGTTTATAGTCTAACAAATGCTCTTGCAATGGCTCTAGAATAGCTTCGGGGCCACCTCCCTGATACTTGGTCAGCGGTACAAATCCCCATCCCATACTAGGGCTCATATTCCAAGTACCATCATAAATATTCTGCCTATTGAGGATAATTTGATTTTCACGTGGCAAAGAGAAATTCACTTCTCTATAACCAATGGCAATTTTATGGGTACCATCTAAGAAATACCAATCAGGCGCATTTATATAAACCCCTTGTTCATTGAGCCAACCATATAATTCTTTTTGAATCTTCATCTGTTCCCACTGACTGTCTTCCCATCCCTTGTGACCAGGATGTTTGGTAGAAGCACAGAGGTCACCAGGATAAGGACCATCATTTTCCCAAATATCAAAACCGGTTTGACTAAAAAATTGTTTGATTTTATCGCGATAGCCAAGCCCCCATTTACTTCCAAAACAAGGTGCATTTCCAAAAAATGCGCCACCTGGTTTGCCTGTTACGGAACTGATAACATCATCTTCATCACTGATGCGTCTGCTAGAAAACAATGAATAGCCTCCTATTAGAATACCTTTTGAATGAGCATAATCTGCATTTTTTTTCCATTTTGCAATATTAACAGCTGAACTATCTTCCATATTAATATGGCTTCCAAAACTCAAAATGAGTGCCTCATAACCAGTTGCTACGCATTGGTCAATGGCATTGCGTACTTCTGCATCATTCTTACTCACCAAATGCATAAAAATGGGATTAGAACTAGTCCATGGTGCAATTGTTTGATACATTTTGCGAATAGCCAATCCCCGTCTTTCTCTATCATAGGAATCCATCAATAACTCATGGGTTCTAACTGAGCTGTAAGTCTGACCTGGAGCCAGCACTATCTGATAAGCCTTATCAGGATAAACTTCAAGCAAACAAGGTGTTCTAAAATTATAATTGACTTGAGATGTATAGTTGGTATCTACTTTCCAGTGTGTTGTTTGATCGCTCAAAGGATAGCGCATGGCATTATTAAAAGCATAATTGGTTTCTATATAAATGCTTTCAGGCACTTTCATCCCCTTGGCAGGAAGCAGTTTCTTTTGTGCCTCCGTTAATGCTTGTTCTTGTATTGTTGCTTCTTCTGTAGCACCAACTACAGCACTCTCCTCTTCAACAGCAGCAATGACTTCACTACTGACCCTATTCAATGCAATTGGATTAGAAGAGCTATTCAGTATATCAATCCATTTAACAATTAAAGGAATCCCATCATATAGGGCATAATTGATTTGCACTTGTAAGCCATGAACTGAAGACTGTTTAGTGGTATAATGAAAACGCAATAATTTTCCAGTAGGCTGTTGTTTGTTGGAAGCCCAAGACTTGGGTTTCCATTTCAAATAAACAGGAATAGGGCTGACTGAAAAGGAATCATATTTAAAACCACTGGTATCCGCTTGCATCTTGGAAAACCATTCTTGTTTTAGATAGGCTTTTTCTTTTTGTCCTATCCAACCACCAATGGGTAAGGATTGCCCATTGACCGTTACAATAGCTTCTGGACTAATGGCCCTTATGATTTCTTGACCATTGATTAGGTTTTGGTAACTGATGCAAGCAATGGTTCCTTGATTTCTAAAAATCCTTCTGACCAATCCATTTTCTAATACAATTTCCTTTGCATCTGCCGATGTCAATACTTTGGTTTTGTAACTTTGATTAGACAACAACCAGTCTTGTATTGGTGATTGATTGTTATTTGATTTTTTTACTAAAACTGTTTGAGCTTCTAGGAGTGAAGATCTTACCAGAAGCATTAATATAATGGCCGTAAAAACTTGTTTATACATCATGTATGCAGATTAATACACCACCAATTCACTCATAAAAAACCAACCAGGCTGCCCTTTTCCGGGATGCCATTCTGGTAATGTAGCAATGGGTTTGGCAGAAAATTTCAAATAACGATAAGTAAAGGCTGGAAAATTTAAATGAAGAAACGGGGTACTTGCTCCTGCCATTTTTATAGGCATAGTATAACGTTGATTAGAAAGTTGTTTCCAATCTTGCATATTGTTAGAACCCAAAACTTGCATCTGAACCGGCGGAAAAATATAGGCTCCAATATTTTGTAAGTTCAGCACTTTCAAGCCATGTATTTCAGTTGGCTTACCCATATCAAGTACCACAATGGCATCGTTTTTCTGATAGCCCAATGCCCTAGTACCAAAATCACTAGGATCACCCGCGTCTAAATCAATTAAAATTTTATCAGCATGTAATGCATACTTTGGATCAGGAGGAGTAAGCAGTGAAGATGAAACTATTGGAATACCTGCTTTAAAATATTGGCTATTAACAGACTTACTTGGCAACCACCCTTTTTTAAATGCTTTTACGGTTAATTTAAAACTGGAATCTATCCAAAATGGCCCACGATATATAGTGCTGGAACTATCGGGTTCTTTTCCATCTAAAGTATATTTCAATTCAACCCCCTTGATCACATGTTTTAAAGAAATATTGACCCTGTCTTTAAAAAATCCTGCAGCAGTATTGATGATGGGTTGGTTTAAAGGGATCACCATGGTATCTGCTCCTTGAAAACCCGTTTCAATTTGAATAGCAGGAAATTTTGTTTGCTGCGTTCTCATTTCTGCTAATGTGATATCTGTATTCCAAACATATAGCGCCTTTAGTTCCGAAAATGAAGATAAGGTCTCAAGAGCCTTTTGATTA
>JBEAPC010000116.1:0-5497 GCA_041164585.1 Bacteroidota bacterium | reverse complement strand
TGGTGATATCTCTGGTTGATTCTTTTATGGCTTGAATATTTTTGGTGGCTTCTAAATCTTCAAACATTTCAATAGTCACGTCTACTTTATAATCCACTGGATTATTGTAAATCATGATGGGCAAATCAGTTGAATCTGCAATGGTTTTAAAATAAGTTACCGTTTCACGATGGTCAGATTTATAACGCATAGGTGGTAAAATCATCAATCCAGTAGCCCCCCAAGCTTTGGCATAAGCTGCTTGTTTCAAAGCTTCTTTGGTGGACCCCTCTGCAATATTCAATACTACTGGAACTTTACCAGCTACTTTTTCTACAGCAAAACGAATCAGGGTTTCTTTTTCAGCAGTTTCTAACACACTAGATTCACCCAAAGTTCCACCTAAGATAATACCATTGACACCTGCGTCTAATTGTGCTTGTAAATTCAATTCAAACAAAGGAAGATCCAACTGGTCATCAGCAGTAAACTTGGTAGTCAATGCGGGAAATACCCCTTTCCAATCAATAGCCATAATTGTATTTTTTGTTGATTTAATAGGGCAAAACTACTCAAGATAATCATGGAAGCATAGACCTGAATTAGTCACTATTAATACTATTTTATCCAGTTATTAATCAAATAATTGAATTATTGATTAATTTAACACCAATGAAAGTCATTCCATTTCAGATTCCCAAAACGGGGAAAGACGCTATTAGGGTGCAAGTGGAGCAAATTAATCACTTGTATAATCACTTGCACCAACACCCCGAGATTCAAGTAACCTTGGTAGTGGCAAGTGAAGGAACCTTGGTAGCCGGTGATTATATTGGTAGGTTTCAAACGGATGATATCTATGTGATTGGCTCTAACCAACCCCATGTTTTTAGGAATGATCCTATTTATTTTAAAGGAAGAAAAAAAGCAAGCACCATCACCGTCTTTTTTGATGAAACAACGCTTGGTACAGGATTTTGGACTACACCTGAATTGGTAAATTTTCTTCCTTTTTTTCAACTAAGTCAGGGAGGCTTTCAAGTAACCGGACATAAAGCAGCAACAGTTCGGGAACTATTGTTAGAAATTGCCAATAAAGATGGCATTGAAAAAATATTGGTCTTTGTAAAACTGTTACAAGCCCTAGCGGGTAAAAAAGAATTAAAACCCTTGTCTGCCATTACAAGTCAAAGGGCTATCAATGCCGTGGATGGAAGCCGATTAAATCATGTCTTGGAATTTAGCTTTAAGGAAAGTCATAGAGCCATTCCATTGGAAGAAATGGCTGCAAAAGCCAATATGACAATGACCGCTTTTTGCAAATACTTTAAAACAAGAACGGGAAAAACTTATAGCGCATTTTTAAATGGCATTAGGGTTAATAATGCCTGTAAAGCCTTATTGGAATCGGATGAACCCATTGCTAATATTGGCTATCAGACGGGTTTTAATAACCTATCTAATTTCAATAGAATTTTTAAATCTATTACTGGAACAACCCCTAAAGCGTATAGGTCAATCAACTAGGCTTCTACTACTTCACCTTCCAAATCATAGTCATAAGCCTTGGTGATTTTTACCTGTACAAATTCACCAATGGTTAATTTCTTGGCAGAATGCACCACCACTTCATTGTCTACTTCTACAGAGTCAAATTCGGTTCTTCCCAAATAACGGCCTGCTTCTTTTTTATCAATTAATACCTTGAATACCTGCCCAATTTTTTCTTGGTTTTTCTCATATGAGATTTCCTGTTGCACTTCCATTACTTCCTGGGCGCGTAATTGCTTGGTTTCATCCGACACATCATCTACCAAATCATAGGCACTGGTATTTTCCTCATGACTATAATTAAAGATGCCCACTCTATCAAAACGGTGTTCTTGTAAAAACGCCTTTAGTTCCTCAATATCTTCTTCGGTTTCACCAGGGAATCCAGCAATCAAAGTTGTTCTCAAACAAATGCCTGGCACTTTTTCACGTATGGTGCGAATGAGATCTGTCATCTCTTCCCTTGTAATATTGCGCTTCATGGCTTTGAGCATATTATTACTAGCGTGTTGCAAGGGCATGTCTAAATACTTACAAATATTGTCTCGCTGCGCCATCACGTCTAGAATGTCCAATGGAAATTTACTTGGATAAGCATAGTGCAAACGAATCCATTCTAAGCCCTTAATATCTGCCAAAGCATGCAAGAGTTTTGGTAATTCTCTTTGCTTATAAATATCCAAACCATAATAAGTAAGTTCCTGAGCAATCAGCATAATTTCCTTTACTCCTTTTTTAACAAGGGATTCGGCTTCTGCCACCAAGTCTTCAATGGTTCTACTCACGTGTTTACCACGCATCAGAGGAATGGCGCAAAATGAACAGGTTCTATTACATCCTTCGCTAATTTTTAGATACGCATAGTGCTTTGGAGTGCTTAACAAACGCTCTCCTAATAGTTCTGCCTTATAATCAACGTCAAACTGCTTTAACATTAGCGGCAACTCCAATGTACCAAACCAGGCATCTACTTCTGGCATTTCAGTTTCCAAATCTGCACGATAACGCTCACTCAAACAACCAGTCACATATACTTTGTCCAGCTTACCCCTTCTTTTCAATTCCAATTGATCCAAAATGGTATTGACACTTTCTTCCTTGGCTTTGTCAATAAAGCCACAGGTATTCACTACCACAATATTATGGTCCAATTTTTTGTTCTCGTGAACTACAGAAATATCATTGGCCATGAGTTGCCCACTCAATACTTCACTATCTACTAGGTTCTTGCTGCAACCAAGGGTAATGATATTTACCTTGTCTTTTTGTAATGTCTTTGATTTCATAAAGTGGCAAAACTACGAATAAGCTGCCAAGGCAGATGCAAGACCTTATTTTTCTAAGAAATCTGCTCTATTCATTTTAAACAGGTTCAGGGATTTTCCATGGGAGTCATAGGTTCCATCTAATTGATAACCATAGTTGTAGAGTAGTTTTTCAGAGGCTATATTGTCAGGATCAGTAATAGCAAAAAGGGTTGCATGAGTAGTTCTTGCAAAAAAGATGGCAGTACCAAATTTCACCAATTCAGCCCCAAATCCCTTGCCCCAAGCTGATGGTATTAAACCATAGCCTATATGATAATCGGCTTCCCCGTCTAAATACAATAAGGAAAATGTACCTACAAAATTGCCCGTCTCTTTTTCAGAAACATGCATTCTGCCATAGGGGAATCCCTCTAAATAAAGGTCTAAGTTCTCTAACAAAAAAGCATCACTTTCTTCTCTAGTCTTTGCAGGACGGATAAATTTCACCACCTGTTCATTTCCATTAAAAGCAAAACAATCATCTCCATCTTTTTCTTGGAATTGCCTAACTAACAATCTTTCTGTTTCAAATGGTTCCATCTTTAAGCAATTTGACTTAGGATATGATCAACAATCTTTCCTGCATGGTCTCTTGAATTTTCAATAAAGAGACGATGGGTATTCATGCCACCACAAATCACACCAGCCAAATAAATACCTTCAATATTGGTTTCATGAGTTTGTTCATCTAGTGCTGGTTTTCGTACTTCGTCTTCAGATAAATCAATCCCCATTTTTTCTAAAAGTCCTAAATCTGGCATATAACCTGTCATAGCAATCACACGGTCATTTTGAATAGTCAGTGGGCCATCAGGAGTATCAATATCAACTTCTAATTCGCGTATGGCTTTAACCTGCGAATGAAAATAGGCTTTAATTGAACCTTCTTTGATTCTGTTGACTATATCCGGCCTTGCCCAATATTTGACCCTATCTCCAATATCTGCATCCCTAATGACCATGGTCACTTCAGCTCCTTTTCTCCAAGTTTCTAATGCAGCATCTACTGCGGAATTATTGCCACCAACAATCAATACTTTCTGAAAAGCATAGAAATGCGGATCCTGATAATAATGGGTAAGTTTAGGAAGTTGCTCCCCGGGAACATTTAACAAATAAGGTATGCCATAAAATCCTGTTGCAAGTATCAAATTGTTGGTTTGATAAGTTGCTTTATTGGTAATTATAGAAAATTGGCGTGTGGCTATTTGTTCTACTTGAGTTAATTCCTCAAATAAATGAATATTGAGTTTTGCAGTAACTGCTACGCGGCGATAATATTCCAATGCTTCATTTCTAAAAGGCTTGGCATTATTACTTACAAAAGGTATATCTCCAATTTCTAGTCTTTCGGAAGTGGAAAAGAACTGCATATTTACCGGATAATGATAAATAGAATTAACCAAGCACCCTTTTTCTATTACTAGATAAGATAGGCCAGCTTGCTTGGCAGCCAATGCACAGGAAAGCCCAATGGGACCAGCACCAATGATGATCAAATCATATTTCATTGTTGCTTTTGATTCCATTTGATTACGCAGCATTATTTGTGAATCTCACTTGAGAAGTGAAATTGTATATCTGGGTTATTGGTGATTTCAGTATTTAAAAACCATTCGCTTTGGGCTAGATAAACTGGATGTCCATCTTTGTCTTCGGCAGAATTCTGTTGTTTGAATCTTAAGAAATCGTCCAATTTCTTTTGGTCTTTACTGGTTAACCAACAAGCTTTGTAATATGGTAAGGTTCTAAATTCACAAGCCGCTCCATATTCTTGTAGCAAGCGATATTGGATTACTTCAAACTGGAGCTCTCCCACACAACCAATGATTTTTTTATTACCCCCAAACTGGGTAAACAACTGTGCAACACCCTCATCTGTTAACTGACTAATACCCTTTTCTAATTGCTTGGTTTTCATAGGATCTTTATTCACCAACTCTTTAAAAATTTCTGGTGAAAAAGTTGGAATACCTATAAAATAAAAATCTTCTCCTTCTGTAAGCGTATCGCCAATTTTAAAGTTCCCTGTATCAAACAAACCTACTACATCACCGGCAAATGCGTCTTCAATAACGTCTTTGCTCCTAGCCATAAAAGAATAGGGATTACTAAAACGCATATCCTTGTCAAGACGTACGTGGTGAAAATATTTGTTGCGTTCAAACTTACCACTACAAACCCGCATAAAGGCAATTCTGTCTCGGTGTTTAGGGTCAAGGTTAGCGTGTATTTTAAAAATAAATCCACTGAATTTATCCTCTTCTGCAGCAACCGTTCTAACCGATGTCTCCCTACTTCTTGGAACTGGAGCAATGCGAATAAACGTATCCAACATTTCCTTTACGCCAAAATTATTCACGGCTGATCCAAAAAATACGGGGGCAATTTTTCCATCTAGATAATCAGCGGAATTGAGTTCACCATATACACCATCAATCAATTCAACGTCTTCTCTTAATTGCTCCGCATCACGGTCTCCAACTTTGGCATCCAATTCTTTGTCTGCCAAATTACTAATGGCAATTACGTCTTCATCGTCAGCCTTAGTACTTGCCGTAAACAAGCGTAGGTTCTTATCGTGCAAATTATACACCCCCTTAAATTCCTTTCCACTGTTGATGGGCCAGGTCATGGGATGCAAAGAAATTTTCAATTCG
>JBEAPC010000115.1:0-14424 GCA_041164585.1 Bacteroidota bacterium | reverse complement strand
GCAGTTTTACCTACTTTATATCCCCTTAGGGCATAGTATAAAATGTACAAATAAGCTGGTACCATGCAAACCATAAAGGACGTAGAATTGCTCAAAATTTCTTTGTCTTTTAAAGTGGTATACAATAATGGAATCAGCGCTCCACCTGCAATTCCCGAAATTAATAAAGCAGATCCGGTTTTGGTAAACCTTCCTAGTCCACTAATAGCTAATGGAAAAATAGCAGGCCACATGAGTGCATTTGAAAGACCTAATAGCGCAATAAAACTAATAGCTAGATAACCCGTAGTTGCAAATGCCAATAGACTAAATACTATACCAGAAATGGCAGAAATGGCCAGGGCTTTTTGTTGGGTCAAATATTTTGGAATAGTAAAAATGCCAATGATATAGCCCAGTAACATAGCAAATAAGGTAAAGGTTGTAAAGTATTTTGTTTCATCTAATGGCATTCCCATTTCACGGCCATAAGCACCAATAGCATCGCCCGCCATTACTTCTGCTCCAACATATAAAAACAAACAAAGCACACCCAGTAATAAATGCGGAAAGGCCAAGACAGAATGTTTTTCTACAGATGATTTATCACTTGCATCTTCCTGATCTGTATCAATTTCTGGCAGGGCCGATTTCTTAATCATAAATGCCAACAAAACCAATACCACCGTCATAATAATATAGGGTGTGATTACTCTTCCAGCTAATTCATTTAATAAATTTTCTTTTACTGAAGGGTCAGTGGTTTGACTAATGCCAGTTTCTATACTTCCTGCATTCTTGAGTACTAGTGCACCTAATATGATAGGTGAAAGCATACCCGCAATTTTATTGCAGATACCCATAATGCTGATTCTCTTAGCAGCGCTTTCTATAGGACCTACAATACTTATGTATGGGTTAGAGGCTGTTTGTAATAGCGCTAGTCCCATTCCTTGAATAAACAGACCTGTTAGAAATAATCCAAAACTTCTGGCATTTGCTGCCGGGACAAAAACCAAAGAACCTATAGCCATTACCAAAAGACCTAATGACATGCCATTTTTAAATCCAGTTTTTTTCAAAATCATGGAAGATGGAATGGCTAGAAAAAAATAAGCCATATAAAATGCAAAAGTGACAAAGAAAGCCTGAATGTCATTGTTTAGTTGGCAGGCCAATTTTAAAAAAGGGATCAGGGTACCATTTAGCCAGGTAACAAATCCAAAAACAAAAAATAAAAGGCCAATAATGACAATAGCGTATTGATTTTCTTTTTTTGCAGTTTGCATGGTTGAAATTGAGTGAGTTAGAATTTTAAATTACTGAATAAGGGTCAAAAAGACTTGTTCAATCGATTGCGCAAGGGGAACTAAAGGCTAAAATGCTCCCTTTTTCAAATTCACATTATTTCATATCTGTTATAAACTTGATTGTTTTACCGTTGAAGCCTGCGGATTCTTAAGATTTTTTTCAGTTTTTTTTAACAAATTTTAACTAAAACCCAACATTTAGTCCTATTTTGAACGTTCGTTTAGATTACTAAAACTGCTAAAACTGTACAAAAATGAGAAAATTCTTGTCTAGTCTTCTTGTTGCAATGCTCTACTTTGCCATTGCAGGACAGGCTCAAGTTCTTTCTGTTTCCGGTAGGATAACAGATCAGAAAGGTGCTCCTGTTCCATCAGCATCCATTGTCATTAAAGGAAAATCCGCTAATGGCGTTGCTGCAGATGAACAAGGAAGATTCAAAATCAATGCTTCCAAAGGTGATGTTTTGGTTATTTCCAATGTAAGCTTTACTTCAAAAGAAGTAACCGTTACTGGAACAACTGCAAATGTTACGTTAATGCCTTCAGATGCTAATCTTTCAGAAGTGGTTGTAACCGCTATGGGTATTAGACGTTCTGAAAAAGCATTAGGTTATGCGGTATCAAAAGTGGATCCTGCAAACTTGTTGTTAAAGTCAGAGCCTGATGTTTTAAAAGGTCTTGCGGGTAAAGTACCTGGTGTGGATATTAGAGGTGGTCAGGGTGCTCCCGGTGCTGCTACTCGTATTCAAATTAGGGGGGTATCTTCTTTTAGCGGTGGAGAGCCATTGATTGTGGTTGATGGAGTACCTTATAGTAATAACCTGGTTAACACAACTAGCCCTTTTAGCGGTGGTGGTACTTATGGTTCAGGTTTTGGTAATATTGACCCTAATGATATTGAGTCAATCAACGTATTAAAAGGTGCTGCTGCAGCTTCTTTGTACGGTTCAAGAGCTGCCAATGGTGTTTTGTTGATTACAACAAAATCCGGAAGCCCTAGAAAAGGTAAAAAATCTTTGAATGTTACTTATAGAACTGGTTATAGCTTAGAAAACATTTCTGGCTTACCTGATTTCCAAAACAGTTACGGAGCTGGTGCCAACTTTAGGGTTCAGTCTTCTAACGGTTCTTGGGGTGGTAAATTTGGTAGAGGTGTAAACTACGATGCTACTGGTAACGTGATTGGACCATCTGCTTCTGGCATTGATTCCATTCCTGCAACTACTTGGGCTACCATGTATAACTCTTATCCTGAATTATTCCCTAATGGCAGATTGGCTTATAAAGCTATTCCTGATAACGTTTCTTCATTGTTCAATACTGGTACTTTGTTTGAGAACTCAGTAGGTTTGAACGGTGGTGAAGGAAATTCTTTGTTCAACGTTACTTTGTCAAGGGTTGACCAAAAAGGTTATATCACTAACTCTAGCTATACTAAGAATAACATTAGCGTGGGTGGTCAAACTGCCATTGGTAAATTGACTATTGGTGCAAGTATCTCTTATGCTCGTACCAAACAAGTGGGTGGTTTTGTTGGTCAAGCACAATCTTTTATCTCTCAGTGGGGTCGTACATTTACTATGGCTAGAAACTGGGATATTACTGGTTGGCCTTCTGAAAACAGAGCTGGTGCTCAAATTGGTTTCAACGATGGTCAGTATACCAACCCAGTTTGGGGTGCTTACCACAACGTGATCACTTCAGTGGATGATCGTATTGTTGCTAACTTAAAAGCATCTTATAAGTTCAATAGCAGGTTTAGAATTGATTACACTGCCGGTGTAAACAGTTATGCATTGTATAGAGACCAAATCATTGACAAATCTTCTTTAGGAAGTGCGGATAATGTTTTGGGTACTTTAACAGAAGTGATTAGCAGAACACAAGAAATTCAATCAACCTTGGTTGCTATATACACTCCTAAAATCTCTAATGATTTTAACCTTGATTTGAAAGTTGGTAATGATATCAACCAACGTGAAGCTAGGTCTCAACAAGTTTACGGTGTAAACTTTGTAATTCCTGGTTTGTTCAACTTGACCAATACTTCAAGACAAACTTTTCAGGGTGATGGTAAATCAAAAAGAAGACTTGTTGGTTTCTTTGGAGAAGCTTCACTTGGATTTAGGAACTATGCGTTCTTAAACTTAACTGGTAGAACTGACCTTACTTCTACTCTTCCTTACAAAAATGCAACTTATTTCTACCCAGGTATTTCTGGATCAATTGTTTGGTCTGATGCCTTGAAATTAAAATCCAATGTATTGGATTATGGTAAAATCCGTGCTGGTTTTGCAAGGGTGGGTAATGACGCTGCTCCTGGTAACGGTGAAGCCATTTATGGTCTAAATGCTGCTGGTTTCTTGGGTCAATCTCAAGCATTCAGAGGTAGTTCTAACTACGATCCAAATTTGACTCCTGAGTTTACAAAGGAATTGGAATTGGGTCTTGACATGCGTTTCTTCAAAGGAAGAATTGGCATGGAACTTACTTGGTATGATAAAAGAACCACTGATTTGATTTATGCCATTGGTTTACCAACAACAACTGGATTTAGTTCTTTCTACACCAACCTTGGTGAAATTAGAAATACTGGATGGGAAGCTGCTTTAGATTTGAAGCCTGTAATTTCCAAAAATTTCCAGTGGGATATTAGAGCTATCTACACCAAAAACGTGAATACTGTTGAAAGACTGGTTGATGGTCTTACAAGAGATATCATTGGTGGTTTTAACTATATTGAACCTGGATATCCTTATGGTTATTTAAGAGGTGGTCGTTCTGCTCGTACAGATGACGGTAAATTGTTAATTAATCCAACATCAGGAATGCCATTTGTTGATCCTAATGATGACATGGTAGGTGATCCAAATGCTAATTACAAATTAGGTATCACCAATACCTTCTCTTTCAAAGGAATTTCATTATCAGTTCTTTTTGATATGACCAAGGGTGGTAGTTTCTATTCTGAGTCTATCAGTAGCATGTTGGGACGTGGTGTAACTCGTGATACTGAAGGCCGTGAAGTGAGCCGTGTGATTGAAGGTGTATATGGTAATCCAACCCCAGTTCCTGGTGCTGATGGTAAAAACCGTTATACTCCAATTCTTTCAGGTGGTAAAACCGTTCCTAACCAAACAAGGGTAACAACCAATGACTTGTTTTTCACAAACGGAACAGGTGCTAGTTTTGCAACAAACGGTGCTTTTGAATATGCCGTATTTGATGGTACAGTTTACAGATTAAGAGAAATTGCTTTGTCTTATTCTTTGCCTGCATCTACTTTAAGCAAATTAAAAGTGTCTAATGTTACTATTTCTTTAACTGGTCGTAACCTTTGGTTCTTAGCTCCTAACGTACCTAAGTATACCAATTTTGATCCAGATATCAACTCAGTTGTAGGTGGTACTGCTCAAGGTGTTGAAACAGGCGGTGCTCCAAGTACTAAAAGATATGGTATTAACTTAAACGTTACTTTCTAATCATCATGCATAAATTTTCAATTATGAGAAGGAAAAATTATTTCATATATTCTTTTACAGCATTGGTTGCTTTTGCTACTGTGTTTACCGGTTGCAAAAAATTCCTAGATGTAAATAAAAACCTCAACAGCCCTACAGCAGTGCCAGTGGCATTGTTGTTGAGTGGAGCTGAGCGTTCCATTGCCGGCAATATTGCCTTGGGTTCTGGACTTGGTGGAACTATGTCTGTATATACACACCAAACTACAGGCCGTGTTGGTGCTGATAGATATGGTGCTGGTGCAGCCGGTTGGGATGGCTTATATAACGCCATTTCTAACTTAGATGTAATTATTGCTCAAGGAACCAAGGAAACTAGGTATACCTATGCAGGAATTGCCAAAATTTTGAAAGCCTATACTTTTAGCATTTTGGTTGACGTATATGGTGATTGCCCTTTTTCAGAGTTTAATAAGTTTGATGCAGGTATCAAACAACCTAAATTTGACAAGGGTAAAGATATCTATCCACAATTGATCAAAATGATTGATGAGGGTATTGCAGATATTAATAACACAGCTCCAAATGCGTCTAAGCCAGCTGCTGATGATTATATCTACAAAGGAAATACCACAAACTGGATCAAAGCGGCTAATACACTTAAATTGAAACTCTATACCCAAGTTAGATTGGTACAAGACGTAAAAGCTCAGGTTACTGCATTGTTGGCAAATCCTGCTGCTTTAATCAATTCTCAGGCAGAAAGCTTTATGATGCCTTATGGTCCAATTGGAGCAACTGATGACAGACACCCAGCTTATGGTGATTACAATGCTACCCAGCGTGGTGGTCAATTGTTTAGCCCATGGTTGTATGAAATCATGAAAGGTAGAAATGCAAATATCTTCTTTAATATTCCTGATCCTAGGATTCCATATTATATCTACAACCAGAAATCTGCAACCGGTGCACCTGAAAACTGCACTGAGTTTAGAGACGGTGGATTTATTACCATCCTATTTGGATCTAATGGTCCTTGTAGAGATGGTTCTAATAGTGCTACTTATTCTTTGTTAGGATTGTATCCTGCAGGTGGAAGATATGAAGATGGAGCTGCTAGAACTATTACTGCTATAGGAGCACAAAATGCTGGTACTGGTGCTTTGCCTCACCAATTTATCACTTATGCTGACCGTTTGTATTTGGAAGCTGAGTTGATTAATGCTGGTCTTGTAACAGGTACTGAAAAAGCGGTTTTCTCAAAAGCTATGGATGAATCCTTTAATCAAATGGATTTTATCATTACTAACTATATTAAACCAGGTTCAGCCGGTGCAGCACAAACTGTTCCAGCTATTGCAACTTTGGCTGCTACAACTGCTTATAAAACTGCTGTTTTAACAGCTTTTGATGCCGCAACTCCTGCAAGAAAGTTAGAATTTATCATGACAGAAAAATGGATCAACAGAATTGAAAATCCAGTTGATAGCTATACTGATTACAGAAGGACTAAATATCCAGTATTGTTTGCGCCTGCTCCAGAAGGAACAGTAACAAGTGTATTAGGACCTGATGGAAAGACTACACCTGTTTCAAACGATAGAAAATATCCTTGGTCTTTGCCATTCAGTACTGGTGAGATTGCATTGAATTCAAATGCACCTGCACAGAAAGCACCTGAATCTTTTAAAGTATTTTGGCAGCCCTGATCCATTTATTCTTGATTGAAATACTAATAAAAAAATTAACAGATTATGAAAATTAGAAAAATAAGCATATTCTTAGCCACCTTTCTTGGAGCTATCCTTGCTTTGACTAGCTGTACCAAGAATGATGGACCAATCACCAATAGGGTGACCATCAATGATATTCCAGCTATCCAAACTAAAATTGATGCTTCTGGTTCTCAGGCTATTGACCTTTTGAACTTGGCTAGCTTTAATGGTAAGTTTACCGTATCACTTTATTTTGCGGATGCTACAGGACCATCAAAAGTGGATGTAGTTGTACGTAAAAATGGTTCTGCGGCTAATGTGAAAGTGTTCAAAGCTGGTGTTACAACCTTGCCTGCTACTTTCTCTGTTACCTCGGCTGAATTAGCAACTTTATTTGGTACTCCTGTTGCACTAGGAGATACTTATGATTTTGCTCCTAATATTTATATTGGAGACAGAATGTTTGAGGCATTCCCTGCTACTGGTAACGGAACTGGAGCTGGTGTAATTGCTATGCCAGGATTTAGTGAATTTAGCCGCTTTGCAGCTATCTGCGCTTATGATCCAGCTATCTACCAAGGTAACTTTGTAGTGGTTTCTGATGGTTTTGGTGACTTTACACCTGGTGAAGTTGTACCTATTACCAAAGTAGATAACACTACTTTCTCTTTCATTGATCCTTATGCTACTAGTCCTTTGCCAATTATTGTTAAAGTGAATACCTTGAACAACCAATTGTCTGTAACTAAACAAAAAATTGGTAATGCATTTGTTTGGAATTTGGGTTATACCAATCCTAACGTAGCGGTTACTGCAAGTGCTTCAAGTTTTGTTGCTCCTTGTAGCAAAACCATTACATTGGCCATTGCATACACCGTAGATCAAGGTTCATTTGGTACCTATAACTTGGTATTGAGAAAACCATAAACAATTAGAAACTCAATTGCTTTTTGCAATTTGAATCTTTAATAGCTTAATAAGAAAGCCTCCGACCAATGTTGGAGGCTTTCTTATTTTGTAGAATGGGGTAATCAAGTTTCCTTAGTTGGAATTCTTTAAATTTTGCCCTTAGTCTTTAACCTTGAGTTGTTTTAAAATCAGTTCTAAGGGGCAGAACTTAGTAAAACTAGACTGCAATAGGTTGGCGCCTACAAAAACACCTAACCATAGCCATTGAATATTTACATTAAAGGCAAGTACTATACTAATTAATACCATACTGCCTGCTACTGCTCTTACTATTCTTTCTTTCATGATTTTGTTTTTAGGATGAATAACTGGATGTTTCTACGGGTACAATAAATGCACGTATAGGGAATCCTGATGGATTTGATTCATTGTGTTCTTGAACCAAAGTCATGCCCTTTCTAGCATTTGCATCAGAGGTAAAACTGAAGATCATTTCAGAGTCAAATTGTTCATCACCATGGGCAAACCATTCCTCTAATGGGTTTTGCTCCTGGTTGTCTTTAAAGCCTACCACATCTGTACTGCTAAAGGCATTGATATTTGCTTGTTTGAACAGTTGATACACTGTTTTTCGTGATTCCTTCACGCAGGTTACTATAAAGAATTTCATGTTAATTGTTTTATTTTTTAACTGGATATTTTTTGCGCATCATCTTAAAATACAGCAAGGGAACTACCAATAGGGTTAAGAAAGTAGAAGTAATAGTTCCTCCCATTAGTGAAATGGCCAATCCTTGGAAAATGGGGTCAAATAATATGATCACAGCACCAAGAACCACGGCACCTGCAGTTAAAAGAATAGGCGTTGTTCTAACTGCACCGGCTTCAATAATAGCTTGCTTTAAAGGAACGCCTTCATCCAATCTGATATTGATAAAGTCAATTAACAATACCGAGTTTCGGACCATCACACCGGCCAGTGCTATAAATCCAATCATAGAGGTGGCGGTAAAATAAGCACCCATCATCCAATGTCCTAGAATAATCCCAATCAAGGATAATGGAATGGCTGCTAGCATCACCAATGGAAGCAAGAAATTCTGAAACCAGCCTACTATTAAAATGTAAATCATCAAGATGACAACGGCAAATGCTATTCCCAAGTCTCTAAAAACCTCATAAGTAATTTGCCATTCTCCATCCCATTTTAGAGAAAAATTGTCTTCTAATTCAGGTTGGTGGGTATACTCTTCTTTGATGCTATATCCCTTTGGAACTACAAGGGATCCAAGACTATCAGAAATATTTGAAATGGCATAGGAAGGGCTTTCCAACTTGCCTGCCATGTCTGCTAATACATACACCACTTCTTTCTGATTTTTGCGATAGATGCTTTTTTGTTTTACTTGCTTATTCACAATCACCAAGTCTCTCACTGGTACAGCATTTCCTTGTACGCCAATGATTTTTAAGTCAAGTAAATCATCCATACTAGACTTGTCCATATCATTCAACTGCAATTTGATAGTTGTTTGATGAAAGCCCTTGGGTTGGTATACATTGCCTGTATTCATACCACTTAATGCCCCATTAATAGTAGCAGCAATTTGAGCGGTGGCTATACCATGACGCATGGCTTTTTCCTTGTCAACTTCTAAATGAAATTCAGGTTGATCATCTTCTACCATCCAATCTGTATCTACCACGTCTGCTGTTCTAGCAAAACGTTCTTTTACCTGTTGAGCAATTTTTATTTGTTCTGCATAGTCAGGTCCGTAAATTTCTGCAACAAGGGTAGAAAGCACCGGTGGTCCTGGAGGTACTTCTACAATTTTTACATTAGCATGGTATTTCTTTGCAATGGCTTGAATGGGTGCACGCATTTCTTTTGCAATAGCGTGACTTTGAATTTTTCTCTCTTCCTTGTCAACCAAGTTTACTTGAATATCTGCCATGTTCTCACTTCTTCTCAAGTCATAGTGCCTTACCAATCCGTTAAAGCTTATTGGGGCTGAAATGCCTATATATGCTTGATAGTTCATGACCATGGATTGTCTTGAAACATAGTCAGCAATATCCCTAGTTACAGCCTGTGTTTTCTCCAGTGTTGTACCTTCTGGCATATCAATGACTACTTGGAATTCATTTTTGTTGTCAAAAGGCAACATTTTTACAGCTACTGTTTTGGTATAGAACAAAAGCATAGAACCAACTAGCACTACTACAATACTCAGAATAAAGGTCCAACGTTTCCACCTTGTTTCTAGCATGGGTTGAATGAAAGCCAGATAAATTTTATAAATGCCTGTAGATTCAAGTGTATGCGGTTTGCTTTCTTCATGACCAATTCCTTTTGCTTCTTTTTCACGTAAAAAGATATATCCAAGGTAGGGTGTTAAGGTTAGCGCCACAATCAATGAAAGCATCATAGCAATAGAAGCACCAATGGGCATTGGACTCATATAAGGTCCCATCATCCCAGAAACAAAGGCCATCGGTAAAACCGCAGCTACCACAGTAAATGTTGCTAAAATGGTTGGGTTTCCTACTTCATTAATGGCATAGATGGCTGCCTGAAGTGGGGGTAGTTTTTTCATTTTAAAATGTCGGTGCATGTTTTCAGCAATGATGATGCTGTCATCCACAACAATCCCCGTGATGAATACCAAGGCAAAAAGTGTAATTCTATTTAAGGTATAGTCCATGAAATAGTAACTAAACAAAGTGAGTGCAAAAGTTACAGGTACTGATAAGAATACCACTAATCCTCCGCGCCAACCCATTGCCAACATCACAAATAAGGTGACCACTACAATAGAAATAAATAAATGGAACAATAACTCGGAAACCTTTGCTGATGCTGTTTCTCCGTAGTTTCTAGTAGTGGTTACTTGTACTTCATTTGGAATCAAATCTTTTTTCAGGTGTGCTACTTTGTTGATAATATCTTCTGATAATTTCATAGCATCAGCACCTTTTTTCTTAGCTACTGAAATAGTAATTGCAGGGTAGTTTGATGCGTGCAATTTTAGTTCATTGGCACTTGCTTTTCCGTAACCAAACAAAACATATTGATTAGCGGTTTCAGGACCTTCTTCAATATGGGCAATTTGCTTTAAGTAAACAGGTTGTTGTTGGTTAATACCTACCACCAAATTTGATACGTCTTCTGCATTGGTTAAAAAGTTACCCGTTTCTACAGAATACGACGTGTCTTTTTGCAATAAATTGCCACTCTGGAATTGAATATTACCGGCCTGTATCATCTTACTAATAGACAAAAAGTCAACATGGTTTTCTGCCATTTTTTGTTTGTCTAAAAGCACTTTTACTTCTTTACTTCTGCCTCCTAACAAATTGATATCAGAAACATCATTGATTTTCTTGATTTCATTGCCAAGTTCTTGGCCAATTTGTTTTAACCGATAGTCATCATATGTATCACTCCAAAGAGTGATACCCAGTACAGGTACATCATCAATAGCCCTGGTTTTTATTAATGGAAGGGTAACGCCTTGTGGCATTTTATCCATATTGCGCATAAGTTCACTATACAATTTTACAAGGGATCTTTCTACGTCTTCCCCTACTTTAAATTGAACAATGAGCATGGCTTGGCCCTTCATAGACGTAGAATACACGTATTCCACACCTTTGATATTAGATATGAATTTTTCAATGGGTGCTGCTACTTTGGTTTCAACATCCTTTGGTTCTGCTCCAGGATATCCAATAAAGATATCTGCCATGGGAACCTGAATCTGTGGTTCCTCTTCTCTTGGTATTAGAAAAGTACTATAACCTCCAATGAGTAAAAAAGCAACCATCAATAATATGGTTAGTTTTGACTGCAAAAAGGCTTTTGCTATATTTCCTGAGAATCCGTTTTTCATGTCTTATTTGGTTTTTACTGGTGCGCCATTAAATAATTTTCCTTCTGCACTGCTGATATAGGTTTCATCTTTCTGTAATCCAGTTAGCACTTCTACCATATTACCGGTTGTTTTGCCCAATCTTACCCAACGCAATAATGCGGTGTTATTGCTACTAACCGTATACAATCCAGCAAGTTGGTTTTTGTATGTAATTGCTGCAATTGGCACCATGATGGGGCTTTCGGTATTGGTTATATTAGTAGCAGATTTAATAGGGATGAATACGTTAGCATACATACCTGAATAAAGCCCTTTTTGGTCAGCGCCACTTAAGCGAATTTTGATCAGGTATTGTCCCCCTGTAAATTGAGAAGATTGGTTTATTTGTACCACGCTTCCTTTGATGTTTTTATCAATTGCTTTAATGCTAATAGTAGCTTCTGCACCCTGATGCACTTGGGCAATTAAATTCTCTGGTACACTGGCACTTATTTGAAAAGCACCTCCTTCTTCAATGGTTAGAATTGGCATGCCTGGGCTAGCCATAGCACCAGCTTCTGCCATTTTCTGACTCACCATACCAGAAAAAGGAGCAGTTAGATTGGTATAAGCTAACATGGCATTTATTTCTGAACGCATTTGTTTGGCACCGTCTAGTCTAGCTTTTGCAGCGCTGTATTGTAAGGTGATATTGTCTAATTCCTTAGCTGATGCGCTTTGTTGTTTGTACAATGCATTAAATCTTTCCTCGTCTTTTTTGGCATTTTTAACCGCAGCTTCTGCTTCAGCTATCATAGCATCGGCCTGGGCCCTTTTTGCAAGAATGTCATCGTTGCTAATAGAAACCAATAATTGCCCCTTTGATACATGGTCTCCTGCTTTTACTTTCAAGTAAGTGATATAGCCCATGACCCTGGTGCTAATTTGTACGGCTTGACCAGCTTCTACTTGACCACTTAAACTTAAACCGTTACCATTATTGCCTGTTGGGCTTGCAATGGTTACTAGAATGGCAGAATCAACTTTTGTAGAACTTGGTTCTTGCTTTTCTTTACTGGAGCAGGATGCTAGGGCCAATGCGCCTATTGTGATAATACTGTATACTGTCTTTTTCATTTTTATTGCTTTTTCAGTTTATTTTTTATTGGTGGCGGTCATGAATTCAATTTGTGCAATGCTGATTTGCTTGTCATAGCTAGCTTGTATCAGTGCTAGTTGTTGTTGGGCAAGTTGGGTGGTGGCCATTAAAACGTCAGTGGTATTGACCAAACCTTGTTGATAGCGGTTTTGCAAAATTCTTAATGATTCACTTGCTTGTTCTACTGCTTTTTCCTGTTGAATTCTTTGATAAGAAGCATTGTTCAAATCACGGTATGCTTTTCCCAGTTCTAATTGTGCTTGCTCTTTCTGCTGATCTAACTGACTAGCCATTTTGTTTTTTTCTAAAACCTGAGTGGCAATATTATTTTTTGTGCGATTGCCTTTGAAAATATCCCATGACAATTGAATCCCTGCTAAATAGGCGTTGGCTCCAAACCCAAGCATTCTGCTATCATTGAGTTGATATGATCCAAATGCATTCAGTTTGGGTAAGTAACTTTTTTTTGCTGCTAAAATGTTTAAACCTGTTGCATCAATGGCTTTTTGCATGGCCATAAAATCAGCTCTATCGGCTGAGGCGATGGTCAGTAGCCCAACCTGTTGGGTGCTAGTAGTGCCAATTTCATCAACAGTATATAATTGTCCGGTAGTTTGTCCCATTAACAAACTCATAAAGTCTGAAGCATTTCCAAGATTAGATTGAGCTTTTGCTAAATTGGTTTCTACAGACCGTACTTGTAATTGGGCATTTAGTAAGTCAGATTTTTGTATCAAACCCTGTTTGAAACGATTGTCAGTAAATGCTTCAACGGATTTTGAAGTTGCCATAGCTTCCTTTAAAACCTTAATGGAAGCATGAATCAGTCCCAGTTGTAAATAGGCTTTCTGAACCTCTAGTTGTATGGCTTCTTTTGTTCTTTTTGTTTGGTACTGATACATTTCTGCTTGCTTTTCAGCAGCTTTTTTCTGATACAGCATATCTAAGTTGATAATGGGCTGCATCACTTCCAGTTTTGTGCTAAAGTCTGGTGTGCTTTTTGGATTGTTCAGCAAATCAGGATTAAAATCTGCCGCTGAAATGCTTTTTTGTTGCAACTTAAATCCAAAGGCATTGAGCGGATTGTTGGTGCTCATGGCAGTATAACTAAGTCCTACCTGGGGTAAGTATAGTGCATCTGTTTGTTTGAGCCTAGAACTTGCAATGGTTTCATCCATTTTGACTAATTGAATGGCCCTGTTTTGTTGATTGGCTTTTTCAATAGCTTCTTCTAGTTTTAAGTACTTAACTGGTTCTAATGACTGGGCAATGCCAAGTGTAGATACTAGTAAAAGACCCAGAATTAATTTGTAAGGTGTGAGTTTGTGTAACATGCATCTTCAATTTGATGCGAAAGTAGTCTTGTGGAAATGCCGCTACTGTAACAATTGTCACCCAGCCATCAAGTCTGTTTCCTGATATATATCATGTTCTTGTGTAACTAACATCACAAAGGCGTTCAGGTCCTAAAATGAACTTTGTGTAAGAATCAATTAAGTCAATTGAAAACAAGATTATGAAACAACTACTCATTTTAGGCGCAGGAACAGCCGGAACCATGATGGCAAATCATTTGCATCAAAAGTTGGATAAAAAGGAATGGAAAATTAGTATAGTAGATGAGCGAAAAGAACACCATTATCAGCCAGGTTATCTTTTTCTTCCTTTTGACATTTATACACCAGAGCAAATTGTGAAGCAGATCAAAGACTTTATACCAACTGATGTAGATCTGATAACAGAACAAATAAGTAAAATAGACGGCAAGACTTCCGTTGTTAAATTGGCCAACGGAAAAGACCTAGCTTATGATTTACTGATCATTGCAACAGGTTCTAAAATTGCTCCAGAAGAAACTGAAGGTATGCTTGGGAATGAATGGCAAAAATCAGTTTTTGATTTTTACACTTTTGAAGGAGCATTGGCACTTAGAAATAAATTGCGCGATTGGGAAGGCGGTAATCTGGTGATTCATATTACAGAGATGCCCATTAAATGCCCAGTAGCACCATTAGAATTTGCATTTTTAGCTGACGC
>JBEAPC010000114.1:0-5260 GCA_041164585.1 Bacteroidota bacterium | reverse complement strand
TTGTGTTTCTTCTTTTAACCATCGCGCCAGAAAATTATATGAATCAAGAGGCTACCAACTGTTAGGAACACTTGAAAATTACCTTGAAAATGGATTTTCTGAGCATTTATTGCGCAAAACCATGGGTTCTATCAATGATTTCAGAGCAAAAAAGCTATCAAATGTGTAAATTGCACATACTAAACTAAAAAGAACAATTTTTATAATCTTATAATCAATCAATCATGAGTTACATTGTTGAAGTACATGCCCGTCAGATTTTGGACAGTAGGGGTAATCCAACCGTAGAAGTAGACGTATTAACCGATGATGGTGCTATGGGCCGTGCTGCGGTTCCAAGTGGTGCCAGCACTGGTATTCACGAAGCAGTTGAGCTGCGCGATGGCGACAAGAAAAAATACGTTGGAAAAGGTGTTTTGAAAGCCGTTAAAAACGTGAACGATATTATTGCCGAGTCACTGATTGGATACGATATTTCTCAACAAGCTGCTATTGACCAAGTGATGATTGATTTGGATGGCACTAAGAACAAAGCCAAATTAGGCGCAAACGCTATCTTGGCCGTGAGTATGGCTGTAGCTAAAGCTGCTGCTGAAGAAGCGGGTCTTCCATTGTATAGATATATTGGTGGTACCAATGCTAAAACATTGCCCATTCCAATGATGAATATCTTGAATGGTGGTGCACACGCTGATAACAAAATTGACTTCCAAGAATTTATGGTAATGCCAATTGGCGCTCCTTCTTTTAGTGAAGGTTTGCGTTGGGGTGTTGAAATCTTCCACGAATTAAAAAGCGTCTTGAAGAAAAAAGGCTTTAGCACCAACGTTGGTGATGAAGGTGGATTTGCTCCAAACATTCAAAGCAATGAAGAAGCTATTGAAACCGTATTAGAAGCTATTACCAAAGCAGGTTACAAAACTGGTTCTCAGATTGTGATAGCAATGGATGCGGCTAACAGCGAATTATGGGATGGCAAGAAAAAGAAATACGTATTCAAGAAGAGCAGTGGTAAAGAAGTAAGCAGCGATCAGTTGGTGAAATTCTGGGAAAGCTGGGTGAAAAAATATCCTATTGCTTCTATTGAAGATGGTATGGCAGAAGACGATTGGGCTGGTTGGAAAGCACTTACTGACGCCGTTGGTAGCAAATGCCAATTAGTAGGTGACGATTTGTTTGTAACCAATGTAGACCGTCTACAAATGGGTATTGACAAGAAGATTGCCAATGGTTTGTTGGTGAAAGTAAACCAAATTGGTACTATTACTGAAACCATCAACGCAGTTTCTTTGGCTCAGAACAATGGTTATAATACCATCATGAGTCACCGTAGTGGTGAAACAGAAGACAATACCATTGCTGACTTGGCTGTGGCATTGAACTGTGGTCAAATCAAGACTGGTTCTGCTTCTAGGTCTGACCGTATGGCTAAATACAACCAATTGATTCGTATTGAAGAAGCCTTGGGTAGCACAGCGTTCTATCCTAAAGGAAAGATCAAATTTGGTACAAAATAAACAACTGTGGATTATTTGACAACCCGGATCAGAGTAGGAATGCCTATTTTTAATCCGGGTTGTCTTTTTAAAGATGCTAAAACAAGTCACCAACATATTAACCAATAAGTACTTTCTAGCTGGGACTTTTTTCCTGGTATGGATGTTATTTATTGATCAAAGAGACTTTTTTCAGCAAAGAGAAAGAAAAGCAGAATTGGCCAAACTGCAGGAAAAAAAGCATTATTACCAAGACGAGATAACCAAGGCTCGCAAAACCCTCAATGATTTACAAAGCAATCACGCAGCTCTGGAACAGTTTGCACGTGAGCGCTACCTGATGAAAAAAGACGGCGAAGACATCTTCACTCTAGAAGATTCGGCTGCTGTTTCAAAATAAATCCCCCCAATTTTCGTTCGGCAACTTTTTTTAATATTTCCGTAAAGGAATCTGGTTTGTTGGCAATATAATCTATGCATTGCCGTTTTAAACTTACCGTATCCTCTTACACATTTTGCCAGTTTATGAAAAAGATAAAAGAGGAGGATTTAATGAGCTACTTATATAATGAGGCTTCGCCAGCAGTGGTGGAAGCTATAGAACAGGCCTTACAAGAAGACCCATCACTAAAGAATCAATTAGACTTGCTGAAGATTAGCATGAAGGCTTTGGATAAAGTAAAACTAAAATCGCCTAGCAAAGCATCTTTAAAAGCCATTCTAAAATACGCAGCTGACAAAAACAAAGAGGCGTAATTTTGTCTGCCCATGACAAAGAAAGAAAGGTATCAAACAGCCATTACGTATTTTGAAGAACAGATTCCTATAGCAGAAACGGAGTTGCTCTATGACAATCCCTTTCAGTTATTGGTAGCGGTCATTTTATCTGCCCAGTGCACAGATAAACGCGTGAACCTGACCACGCCCTATATCTTTCAAAAATACCCAGATCCCCAAAGCATGGCCCAGGCCGGTTTTGACGATTTGTTTCCATTGATTAGAAGTATTTCTTATCCCAACAATAAGACCAAGCACTTAATAGGCATGGCCAATATGCTTTTGGAAAAATTTGACGGAGAAGTTCCAATGACCGTAGAGGAATTGGTGCAATTGCCCGGGGTAGGAAGAAAAACTGCCAACGTTATTACTAGCGTGATAGATAAGCAACCCAATATGGCCGTGGATACCCATGTGTTCCGCGTATCAGCCAGACTTGGGCTCACCACCAATGCCACCACTCCACTGGCTGCGGAAAAACAACTGATCAAAAATATTCCCGCTGAATTGGTGCACAAGGCTCACCACTGGCTCATCTTGCATGGAAGGTATACTTGCTTAGCGCGATCGCCCAAGTGCGCAGAATGCGGTTTGCAAAGCATTTGTAAGTACTATGCAAAAGCGTCTAAAAAATAAGTCAACTAACGCTTCTGAAACAGTTTTTAAATAAATTACTCCCACTGAGGCCTTCTTAAACAAGAATAGATTTTTAATTCAAATTCTATTTTTTAAATACTTATTTTTTTTCCCGAACCAATTTATAAGAGTGATCCACAAAACCCAATAGTTGTTTGCTAGGAATACTGCCGTCAACTATCACCGTATTCCAGTGTTTTTTATTCATATGGTATCCGGGAATCACTGCCGCAAATTCTTCTCGTAATTCTTGCGCCAAATCCGGATCGCATTTTACATTGAATTGCAAAGGATGATTGTCCATGCCTACCAACAAAAACATTTTACCAAAAACTTTATAGACCAAATTGTCCGGACCAAAGGGAAGCGTCTCTTCCACATCGGCTAAGCCCAAAACATATTCTCTTAATTGTTCCAGGTCCATGATTAAACTGTTGCTTCAGTGTATTGTTTAAAATTATTCAAGATGGCCTGCCATCCCATTTCTTGAAGATCCAAAGAATTCACTTCTTCCGCTTCAAAAGTTTCTGTAATCTGAATACCAGCGCCAGTTTCTTTAAAATTGATAATCACTTTTCTGCCACCCTCAATATGATACACAATTAATGACTCGGTTAAAATATTTTCATAAGTACCATTAAAGTCAAAAGAAAAACTGCCATCTTTTGCGGCCATCAAATAATGAAATTCACCACCAACTTGCAAATCATTGGTAGCCGTGGGGGTATGCCAATCTGAGCTGGCATTGTTCCACTGGCAAATATGGTCTGGTTGGGTCCAGAATTCCCATACTTTTTTTAATGGTGCATCAACTATGGCTTCTACGGTAATGGTGTTATTTTCTTGGTTAATCATGGTGTTGAGTGTGATTGTTTCATTTAGTGAATGATACAATTATTTTAAAATGAATTGGATGTATTAATTACTGAGGGTTGCGAAAGTTAACCATCCAATGAACGCCAAATTTGTCCGTGCAGGAACCAAAATAAGCACCCCAAAACATATCGGCCAAAGGTTGCGTAACCTTACCGCCAACAGATAATGCTGCAAATAGTGTATCACATTCTTCTTTTGTATCTGGGTCCAAACTAATATGCACATTATTGCCCATGGTCACGGTAAAACCAAACTCTGCAGGCGCATCGGTACCCATTAACAAATGGCCACCTGTAATGGCTAATGCCACGTGCATTACTTTGTCCTTTAATGAATCAGGTAGAGGCGGTTGTCCTTCCATGGCGGGCATGCCATCAAACCTAGAAATACCTCCAATAAATTCTCCTCCAAAAACGGATTGGTAAAACAGAAATGCCTCTTCTGTATTATTTGCAAAATTGAGATAAGTGCCGGTGCTAGCCATGTGGGATGGTTTAACTTTTTTGAATGGTTTACTCCAACAAAATAAACAATCCTTTCGTTTTTACAAGAGCTAATTAAGGAATAAGGATGAGTGGTTTGATTTTAAATTAATTTATTTTATCCTCACATAGGTCTCGCGGATAATATGGTCAATGCCCAACTTCTCTACTTTTTCAATCCCTTCTTGAACCAAGGTATCTGCTTTAATGCGAATGCTGAATTGGAAAGTTCCACCTTCCCATTGACGCGTATTAAAATATTCCAAATGCTCGGTATATGTGCTGTCTTTTAATTCATAGGTACCTCCTCCCGCACTAAACTGTGCTTTGGCGCTGTCTTTACCCTGATTCAAATCATGAGAGAAAAAGGCAAAATGCGTTCCGTTAATGATCTTGATCATTTTCACATCAGGGTTGAAGGTAGACTTGGTACTATCTTTTTCTGTACTGGTTGCAGCTACCAATTGCCAAGTTCCTTCTAATGGTAATTTAACTGTTGTTGCTGGTTGTTGACAAGCAAAAAAGAACAACAATATTACGCTCGCTAATGCGATGATTTTTTTGGTATGCATGTAAGTATAATTTTTATGAATGTAATTAAAATTTGTATCAAACGCGTTGAATGAATCTCAGTGTTTGCCCCTACATTTTCCCATTCTTGCTTTACCCATTCTTCACTTTCTTCCTCTTCACTTTCTTCACACTTCACTTTCTTCTTCTTTGTATTCTTCACTCTTCACACTTCACTTTCTTCTTCTTTGTATTCTTCACTCTTCACTCTTCACTCTTCACTTTCTTCCCTTTCCCTATATACTTTTTTTCAGTATTCAAAAACCATCCATTTTTATACTAGAACAAGTATAAAAATGACATCTTTATTTTATACTAGTACGAGTATAAATTTTTTTTTGGTTTTATACTAGAACATGTATAAAATAGAACCCCTGTTTTTATACTAGATCGTGTATAATATAGAACTCCTGTTTTATACTA